>NZ_BACT01000892.1:0-11156 GCF_000333255.1 Methylobacterium sp. B1
GGGCGCGGATGCCCAACGCCGAGGAGATGCTCACCGGACTCGCAGAGCGTCTGATCGCCGTCGGTGTACCGTGGACCGGGCATCGACGGCCATCGACACCCTGCATTCGAATATGCCGGCGTTGGCCGGATCTGGACCCGGGACGGCGGCACCACCGTGCGGCTGTTCCCGCACGGCGCCCGCTCGACGGACGCGTATCTCAACAGCCCGTTCCATACGGTCCACGCCACCGGCGATTGGCTGATCCTCGACCTGTCCAAGACGCCGGACGACGCCTACGCGATCGTTCCGGACCTGAAGGCCGGCGGCTACACCCACTACGTGGTGGCGCCGTTGTTCTTCACGAACGGCACCCAGAACGGCATCACCTTCGCCACGCGGGCCCCTGAGGGGTTCCGGGACGACGACATCGCGATCCTGCGCTTCGTCATGCCGGCGCTGGCGGCCGTGATGGAGATGCGCGTCCTCAACAAGCAGCTCGACCACGTCCTGCGGCTCTATGTCGGCGACGAGCCGCACCGGGCGATCCTGGCCGGCGACATCCGCCGCGGACAGGTGACGCGGATCCGCTCGGCGATCCTGTTCGCCGATATGCGCGACTACACCCGGACCTCCGCCGACATGACGCCCGAGGAGGCCGTCGGCCTGCTCAACGTGTTCTTCGACTGCCTCGTGCCGCCGATCGAGCGGGAGGGCGGCGAGGTCCTGAAGTATCTCGGCGACGGTCTGCTGGCGATCTTCCGGGAGTCCGGTGACGACCTCGGCGGCGCGGCCAAAGGTGCGCTCACGGCGGCCCAGCACGCCCTGGCGGCCCTCGACGAGGCGAACGCCCTGCACCAGTTCCCGGTACCGGTGGCCGCGGGCATCGCGCTCCACCACGGCGAGGCCGCCTACGGCAATGTCGGGTCCGGCTCCCGCCTCGATTTCACGGTGATCGGCCGCGACGTGAACCTCGCGAGCCGCATCGCGCAGCTGAATCGCACCCTCGGCGAGCCGCTGCTGATGTCCAAGCCCTTCGTGGACTTCCTCTGGGGGGATCCGATCCCGCTGGGCGAGCACCGGCTCAACGGGTTCGACGAGCCCATGGCGGTCTTCCGGCCAAAGTTCCTGCGCCCGCGCAAATCCAGCTGAGCCCCTCTCCGATCGCGTCCTCGATCGGCTCTCGGCGTCAGGAAGCCGTCCCACCCGTCCGCCGTGAACGCTGGCCCGCAGCCGATCCCGGGGAGACGGGCCGCGCCAGCCGCCGTTGGCGCACCGCGACCCCAGAGATCGGCATGGGCGTTCGGGCGTTTCAGCCCCTGAGGGTCATCGTGCTGCCGGAGACGCCGAACTCGCGCAGGCGCCTGAGGAATGACATGCCCAGCAGGCTGGTGGACAGGAGCCCGCGCGGGATCACGACCGCATCGACGTCTCGCACCGTGATCGATCCGATCTGCACGATCGCGATCCGGATCGGCGCCACGCGAACCGTCCCGTTCGCGGTGTTCCAGACGCGCGTGAAGTCGGACGCAGCGACCTGGATCCCGATCCGCGCGGCATCCTCCTCGGAGAACGCGCAGGCGCTCGCCCCGGTATCCACCATCATCGGCAGTGAACGGCCGTCCAGCAGAGCGTTGACGAAGAAATGGCCGTTGCGGCCAGCCTGGAGGGCCACACCGGCGGCGGCACGGTCTGCGAGATCCGGCTCCGGCGGCGGTGCGACGGCGAGCGCGACCGGCGCCGCCCGCATGCCGTCGCGCACCTTCAGGACGGCCGTGACGCCGAGAAAGCCGAGCATGCAGATCAACAGGATTGTGCGCACGCAAATTCGCCCGTGACGTGGAGTGCCGGCGCCCGGAGGAGGTCCGGGATCCCGGCGATCAGATCCCAGACGCGTGAAGGGATGGTGCGCGCCGCCTATCGCGACCGCTGTCCGCGCGCCGATTCCGGTCCGCTTGGTGTCTGGACTGTCACCGCGACCCGCGGATTGTCACGGGAATGATGCAGGGGCGGCGGCGCGGGGTTGACCGACACAAGCCGTGACGCCACATCTGCGTCTGTTCCAGGGAGATCCCCGGCAAGGGGCTGAGAAACCGCTGGCACGTCCCTCAGGACCTGCGGCGCGGAAATCCTTCGAACCTGATCCGGCTCATACCGGCGTAGGGATTGGACCGCGGCTGCCCGAAAGGCAGGCCACAGCTTCTGGCAGAAGCGCACGGCCCGCTCCCCGCGACGGCAATCCGCGGAGATGCCTGTGCCCTTCGACCGACCTGCCTCACCGATCGGCCGCCGCCGCAATCCCGAGAGCGTCGTCGCGCCCGCCGTCCTGCCGGCGCGGACCGACGTCGCCGTCATCGGCGGCGGGCTGATCGGTCTGTCGATCGCGTGGCGGCTCGCGCGGGCCGGCCGCACGGTGACCGTGCTGGAGCGGGAGACGATCGGCGCGGGCGCGAGCCTCGCGGCCACCGGCATGCTGGCTCCGGCCGCCGAGCACGAGCCCGGCTCGGACCCGCTTCTGCCGCTCGCCCTGGACTCGCTCCGGCTCTGGCCCGGCTTCCGCGACGCCCTTGAGGCCGAGTCCGGCCGAACCATCGACTATCGGGCCGACGGCACCCTGGTGCTGGCGGTCGGCCGCGACGAGGTCGAACGCCTGCGCTTCCGCTACGACCTGCAGCGCCGCTCGGGACTCGACGCCACCTGGCTGCCGGGCAGCGAGGTGCGGCGCCTGGAGCCCGGCCTGCGCCCCTCCGTCACCGCCGGGATCCACTGCCCGCTGGACCATCAGGTCGATCCCCGTCTGGTCATGGAGGCCCTCAACGAGGCTTGTCGCCGGGCCGGCGTGATCCTGGTGGAGCGGACCGCCGTCACCACCCTCGACTGGTCGGGCGGCCGCGTGACCGGGATCCGCGCCGGCGACCGCGTCGTCGCCGCGGAGACCGTCATCCTGGCTTCCGGCGCCTGGAGCGGGGAGGGCGGTCTGCTCCCCGACGCGCTCGCCCTTCCGGTCCGTCCGCTGAAGGGCCAGTCCCTGGCGCTGCGCACCACCGCCCGCACCGGCACCCTCGCGCGGATGGTCTGGACCGAGCAGGTCCACATGGCGCCGAAGAGCGACGGCCAGCTCATCGTCGGCGCGACCGTGGAGGATTGCGGCTTCCGGCCCGGCGTTACCGCGGGCGGGCTCTACGCGCTGCTGGAGGGCGCCCGCCGGGTGCTGCCCGGTATCGAGGAGATGGAAGTCGAGGCCGTCTGGAGCGGCTACCGCCCGACCTCGGACGACGACGCGCCGATCCTCGACACCATCGCACCGGGCCTCGTCGCCGCCACGGGGCATCACCGCAACGGCTACCTGCTCGCCCCGATCACCGCCGAGGCGATCGCCGCGCTGGTGTTGCACGGCGCGCTGCCCGAGGTCGCCCGTCCCTTCACCCGCCTGCGCTTCGGCCAGCCGGACGCGCTGAGGGCCTCGGCATGAAGCTCGTCGTCAACGGTGAGCCGCGCGACTGCGCGGCCGAGACGGTGGACGCGCTGTTCCGCCTCGAGGCCGCGGAGAGCGGCATCGAGAGCCCGCAGGGCGTCGCCATCGCGCTGAACGGCCGGGTGCTGCGCCGCCGCGACTGGGGGGAAACCCGGATCGCGGAGGGCGACCGCGTCGAGATCGTTCGCGCCATGCAGGGAGGTTGAGCATGGATCAGACCCATACGCCGCTGCGTCCCGAAGGTGGGGATGACAGCCTGACCATCGCCGGCGTGAGCCTATCGTCGCGACTGTTCATCGGCACCGCCGGCTATCCGACGCAGGCGATCATGCGCGACGCCGTCCAGGCGAGCGGCGCCGACGTGGTCACCGCCTCGATCCGCAGGGTCTCGCTGCAGGGCCACGGCTCGGACACGGTCAAGATCCTGAAGGGCAAGCGCTTCCTGCCGAATACCGCCGGCTGCGAGACGGCCCGCGACGCGATCATGACCGCCGAACTCGCCCGTGAGGCGCTCGATACCAACTGGATCAAGGTCGAGGTGATCGGTGACCGGGAGACGCTCTACCCGGACGTGATGGAGCTGATCGAGGCCTGCCGCCATCTCGTCGATGACGGCTTCGTGGTGCTGCCCTACTGCAACGACGACCCGATCGTATGCCAGCGCCTGGAGGATATCGGCTGCGCCGCCGTGATGCCCATGGGCTCACTGATCGGGTCCGGGATGGGCATCGCCAACCCGGCCAATCTCGAACTGATCTGCCGCCGGGCGAAGGTGCCGGTCGTGGTCGATGCCGGGATCGGCACCGCCTCGGATGCGGTGATCGCCATGGAACTCGGCGCCGCCGCCTGCCTGATCAACACCGCGGTGGCCAAGGCCGACGATCCCGTGCGCATGGCCCGCGCCATGGGCCGGGCGGTGGAGGCCGGACGCGACGCGTATTGCGCCGGGCGCATTCCCCGCCGCGGCCGGGCCGAGCCATCGAGCCCGCAGCTCGGCCTCGTCGGCTCGTGAGGGCACTGCCGTCGCCGCTGCTCGCGGTGACGGACCGGCACGGCCATCCACGGCCGCTCGCCGAGACGGTGCAGGCGATCCTCGATGGCGGCGGGCGCTGGATCTGGTTCCGGGATCGCGATCTGGAGACGGACGCCCGTCGGCGCCTCGGCGAGGCCGTGGCAGAGCGCGTGCGGGCCGCGAAAGGCCTCCTGACGGTCGGCGGTGACGTCGCGTTGGCGCGCGCCCTCGGGGCCGACGGCGTCCATCTCGGCGGCGGCTCGGGACCGGAGGCCATCGCGGCGGCGCGGGCGGCGCTGGGAGAGCGGGCGCTGATCGGCGTGTCGGCCCATGCGGCGCACGAGGTTGCCCAGGCGGCGTCGGCCGGTGCCGATTACGCCACCCTCAGCCCGATCTATGCGACCGCCAGCAAGCCGGGCTACGGCCCGGCGCTCGGCCTTGCGGGCCTCGCGGCGGCCTGCGATCGCGAGCTTCCAATCGTGGCGCTCGGCGGTCTCGACGCGGACCGAATCGGCGGATGCCGGGCCGCCGGGGCGGCGGCGGTCGCTGTCATGGGTGGGCTGATGCGAGCGCGCGAGCCGGCCAAGGCCGCGCAGGCCGTCCTGAAGGCCTGGAGCTCGGCCGATCGCGCCCCCGCGTGAGGGGCGCAACCTGGTCGGCGCACGGGCCTCGCGACCGGCACGGACCCGGGGCCCTTTGCTCCGCTCGGAACGACGGGCGGGGCGATATCAGCCGCGAGTCCGCGCGGACACGGCGCCGGATTGGATCCTCGCGCAAGCCCTACGCGCAAGCCCTATTTGTCCGCCGGCCCGTAAGGCGGCCGCGGGATGGCCCGATGCGCGGCCCGGAGCGCCGCCGACCAGCGCTCGCGCAGGTCGTGGAAGTAGCCCTCACCAGCCTCGATCCGGTGATTCACTTCCAGCGTCAGCGCGTTCCGGCGAACCAGGGCGATGTCGATCGGCAGCCCCACGCCGAGATTCGACCGCATGGTCGAATCCATCGAGACGAGGCTGACCTTGAGGGCGTCGTACAGCTCGGTCGTGTATCTCACCGCCCGGTCGAGGATCGGCTTGCCGTACTTGTGCTCGCCGATCTGAAGGAAGGGCGCATCGGTGCTGCACTCGATGAAATTGCCGGCCGAATAGATCAGGTACAGGCGCATCTCGCCATTCCCGATCTGGCCGCCGAACAGCAGCGAGATCGAGAACCGGATGTTGGCCGCCTCGAACCCGTCCTTCTCGATCGCCCGCACCCGTCGGATGGCCCGGCCGATCAGCTGCGCGGCCTGGAACATGGTCGGCGCTTCGACGAGCTTCTGCGGCGGCTCGTCGTCCTCCTCGCCGGGCACGCCCTCCTGGAGCATGCTGAGGACAGACTGGGTGATCGAGAGGTTACCGGCCGAGGCGAGCATCATCACCCGCTCGCCCGGCACGTTGAAATGGTGCAGCTTTCGGTAGGTCGAGATATCGTCGAGCCCCGCATTGGTACGGGTGTCGGCGACCATCACCAGCCCTTCCTCGACCAGGACACCGACGCAGTAGGTCATTGTCTTCGGATTCTCCTACGGCCGGCGGACCGGTGTCTGAACGATCAGGATTGGGCGGCGGTCCTGCCTTGCTCGACCCGGAGCTTCACGTCCAGTGTTTCGGTGCCACCCCCCGTGCGGCTGCCGCGGATCGGGGCTGCGCCGAGATAGTCCAGGCCCGTTGCGACGCGGATGTAATTGTCCGAGGGGCTGACGTCGTAGCACGGATCGAACGCCACCCAGCCGAGATCCGGCACCAGGGCCTCGACCCAGCCATGGGGCGCCTCGACATCCGCCTGCCCGTCGTCCCGGGCCCGGTAACCGGCCACGTAGCGGGCCGGGATGCCGATGTGGCGGGCGGCGGCGAGGAAGACGTGGGCGAGATCCTGGCAGACGCCGCTCCCGGCCGCGAAGGCCTTGGCGGCTGGAACCGCGCTGGAGGCGGGGCCGGGCTCGTAGGTCACCGCGCCGCGGACGGCGCCCATCAGCCTGTGCAGGAGAGCCAGAACCGCACCGTCGCCCTCCGCGGCGACGCGTTCCGCGAAGGCGTGCAGCTCGGGGCTCGCCGCGCACAGATCCGTGTCGCGCAGGAAGAACTGATCCGGCAGGCGCTCCACAGTGCCGCGCACGACACCGTTCGTGTCATCGGTATCGACCTCGCCGGTCACGCGGATGGTGAGGGCGTCGGCCGGCTCGTCCGGGGTGAACCAATGGACGACATTGCCGAACCCGTCCTCGCGGGCGGTGAGCCGCCCGTCGATGGTGGTGTCGATCCGCCACGTGCGGACGTATTGGCCGTCATGATCCCGGGGCGTCAGCCTCAGGACCTGCACGAGCCCGCGGGCCGGCTGCTCGTAGGTGTAGATGGTCTCGTGAACCACGCGGATGCGCATGCGCTGTCCTGTCCGTCTCGTTCAGCCGACCAGATACTGCTTGGCGATCGCCTCGCCCACCCTGTTGTTCTCGGCAATGAACGCTTCGACGAATTCGTGCAGCCCTGAGGCGAAGACTCGGTTGATATCCTCGCCTTCCAGTTTCGCCAGCATGTTGCCGGCGAGCCGCTGGCTCGGGCCCCGGCGCCCGTAGGCGTCGGCGATGAGATCCAGATACTCGACGATCACGCCGTAGCAGTTGGCGAAGGAGCGCGGCATCTGCTTGTTGAGCATCAGCAGGTCGGCCACCAGCAGCGGCTTGACGCTCTCGCGATACACCCAGTGATAGGCATTGAACGCCGAGACTTCGCGCAGGATCGTGGTCCACTGGAAGTAGTCGAGGCTGCCGCCCACCGTCTCGTCGTGCGGCAGCAGGATCTGGTACTTCACGTCGAGGATGCGGGCGGTGTTGTCGGCCCGCTCGATCGCCGTGCCGAGCCGTGTGAACCAGAAGGCGTCGTTGCGCAGCATCGTCCGGAAGGCCGAGCCATCGAAGGTCAGCGAGACGGTCTTCACCCAGTCGAGGAAGCGGCCGAACTCGTCGCGGTTGAGGTCCTTGCCGGCGTAGTTGCGCAACTCCAGCCACGCGCCGTTGATCGCGTCCCACATCTCGGTGGTGAGCGCCGTGCGCACCGAGCGGGCATTCTCGCGGGCCGCCTCGATGCAGGAGCGGATCGAGGACGGGTTGTGCGGGCTGAAGGCCAGAAAATCGCAGACCGTGTCGGCGTTCACCGCACTGTAGTGCGTCTTGAACGCGTCCGGGTCGCCGGCCGAGGCGAGGGCGGATTCCCACTCGTTGCTCCCGCCGCCGCCGTAGCTCGTCGGCAGCGAGGCGAAACGGTGGGCCGCATCGAGGATACGGGCGACGAAGTCGGCCCGCTCCACGTAGCGCGAGAGCCAGAAGAGATTGTCGGCAGTCCTGGAAAGCATCGGTCTTCAGCCAAGTCGTGCGGACCACGGTGTCCGCGCCTCGGAACGTCCGGACGTCGCGGACCTTAGGCGTCGAGCACCCAGGTGTCCTTCGTGCCACCGCCCTGGCTGGAATTGACCACCAGGGACCCTTCCTTCAGCGCCACCCGGGTCAGACCGCCCGGCACGATCCGGATCTTGTCCGCCCCGCACAGCACGAAGGGCCTCAGGTCGACGTGACGGGGCGCAACGCCGGAGGCCACGAAGGTCGGGCAGGTGGAGAGCGAGAGAGTCGGCTGGGCGATGAACCCGTCGGGCGCGTGCTTGAGCTTTCGGGCGAAGTCGTCCAGCTCGCGCTTGCTGGCGTGCGGGCCGACCAGCATGCCGTAGCCGCCCGAACCGTTGACTTCCTTGACCACCAACTCGGAGAGGTTGTCCATCACGTACGCGAAAGCGTCCTTCTCGCGGCAGCGATAGGTCGGCACGTTGTGCAGGATCGGCTCCTCGCCGGTGAAGAATTTCACGATCTCCGGCATGTAGCTGTAGACGGCCTTATCGTCCGAGATGCCGGTGCCGACCGCGTTCGCCAAGGTGACGGAGCCGCGCTCGTAGGCGTTCATCAGGCCGGGCACGCCGAGCACCGAATCGGGCCGGAAGACCAGCGGGTCGAGGAAATCGTCGTCTAGGCGGCGGTAGATCACATCGACCTTTCGCGGCCCCTCGGTGGTGCGCATGTAGACCACGTCGTCCTTGGTGAAGAGGTCGGATGCCTCCACCAGCTCGACGCCGAGCTTGTCGGCCAGGAACGAGTGTTCGTAGAACGCGGAATTGTACCGGCCGGGCGTCAGCAGCACGACCGTGGGGTCCCGGGTCGTCGAGCCCGGCGCGAGGCTGCGCAGGGTTGCGAGCAGGGAGTCCGGGTAGTTCTCCACCGGCGCGACCCGGTGCTTGGAGAACAGGTCCGGGAACAGGCGCAGCATCACCTCCCGGTTCTCCAGCATGTAGGAGACGCCCGACGGGATCCGGGCATTGTCCTCCAGGACGAAGAAGTCGTTCTCGCCGGTCCGCACGATGTCGATGCCGGCGATGTGGACGTAGAGGTCGTGGGGGACCCGGAAGGACCGCATCTCCATGCGGTAATGGGCGTTCCGGTAGACGAGATCGGCCGGGATGATGCCGGCCTTGATGCACTCCTGGGCGCCGTAGATATCCTTCAGGAACAGGTTGATGGCGGTGACCCGCTGCTTCAGCCCACGCTCCAGGAAGGCCCATTCCGGCTTGGTGATCACCCGGGGAATGATATCGAACGGGATCAGGCGCTCGGTCGACTCGTTGTCGCCGTAGACCGCGAAGGTGATGCCGATCCGGCGGAACAGAAGCTCGGCCTGGCTGCGACGGGTGTTGAAATGCTCGGGTGGCGTGGATTCCAGCCAGGCCTTGAGCTGGCCATAGGCGTCACGGACGGCAGCCGGATCGGCCGCGCCGATCCCGTTCATCTCGTCGAAGGCCGTCACCGCCATCTCACTCCTCCCGTACGCTCCCGCTTCTGAGGCAAGAGGCGCGCCATTCATTCATGGCTATATCCGCAGGCGATAACGCTCAAGGCGGCCGGAGGATCAGATGAGCTTCAGGCCTTTCAGGCTAGCGTGACCGTTGCGGCCGAGGATCACGTGATCGTGCACCACGATCTTCAGCGGCGCCAGGACGGTCACGATCTCGCGGGTCATCGCCACGTCGGCGGCGGACGGGGCCGGATCGCCGGACGGATGATTGTGGGCCAGGATGATCGCAGTCGCCGACAGTTCCAGCGCCCGGCGGGCGACCTCGCGGGGATAGACCGGCGTGTGGTCGACGGTGCCGCGCCCCTGCACCTCGTCCGCGATGAGGTGGTTGCGCTTGTCGAGGAACAGGATGCGGAATTCCTCGCGCGGCGCGAACGCCATGGTGGCGCGCAGGTACTCATGCAGCGCGCTCCACGATGCCAGAAGCGCGCGCTCGCGGATCGCACCGCGGGCAAGCCGCCGGCCCGCGGCCTCGATCACCTTGAGGTCCGAGGCGACCCCGGCGCTCACCCCTTCCACCTCCAGGAGCCGCGCCGGCTCGGCGCTGACCACCTCGGCGAAGCTGCCGAACCGGGCGACCAGCGCCTTGGCGAGCGGCTTCACGTCGCGCCGCGGGATCGCCCGGAACAGGACGAGTTCCAGCAATTCGTAATCGGGGAGCGCGTCGCCGCCGACCGTCGCGAACTTCTCCCGCAGGCGGTCCCGGTGGCCGTGGTAGTGCGGCGGCTCCTTCTCCACGGACGACGGGACGGCACTGTCAGCGAACAGCCCCGCCTCACCCTCGTCCGGCCCCGGCGCCACGGCCGGTCAGGCCGCCGGGTTGACGGGCTGGTGCAGCCCCTTCGGCGAGACCGTAAAGATCTCGACGCCGGTCTCGGTGACGCCGACGGTGTGCTCGAACTGGGCGGAGAGCGAACGGTCGCGGGTCACGGCGGTCCAGCCGTCACCCAGCACCTTCACGGCGGGGCGCCCGAGATTGATCATCGGCTCGATCGTGAAGAACTGGCCGGGCTTGAACGGCACGTCGTAGCTCGCCTCGACGTAGTGCAGGATCGTGGGCGCGTCGTGATAGGTGCGTCCGAGCCCGTGTCCGCAGAAGTCGCGCACCACCGAGCACCGCTCGCTCTCGGCAAAGGATTGGATCGCCCGGCCGATGTCGTTGGTCGAGCCGCCGGGCTTCACCGCCGCGACGCCGCGCATCAGCGCCTCGTAGGTGATCTCGCACAGGCGCTGGGCCTTGCGCGGCACCTCGCCGACATAGGCCATGCGGCTCGAATCACCGTGCCAGCCGTCGAGGATCAGGCAGATGTCGAGGTTGACGATATCGCCCTCGCGCAGGGGCTTGTCGTTGGGGATGCCGTGGCAGACCACGTGGTTGATCGAGGTGCAGATCGACTTCGGATAGCCGCGATAGAGCAGCGAGGCCGGATAGGCGCCGTGATCCATGGCGAAGGTGTAGGCGAGCTTGTCGAGTTCCTCGGTGGTGACGCCGGGCTGCGTCGCCTCCATGAGCAGGTCGAGGGCCTCGGCGGTGAGGCGCCCGGCCCGGCGCATGCCCTCGAAGCCCTCGGGACCGTGAATCGGCGGTTCCGGGGCGCGGCGCGCACCCTGCGCACTGGCCTGTTCCTGCTGCATGGTCGGGACTTTTTCGCGGCGTCGTCAATCGGGCGTCGCTCTATGTACGGTGCGGCGCGCTGGAGGCCAAGCCGCGTCCGATGCAGGAGGAGCGAGGCTTGCGCCGGCTGCGGGGCTGGCGGCATAA
>NZ_BACT01000891.1:0-13964 GCF_000333255.1 Methylobacterium sp. B1
GCCTGGGCGCCCGTGCCGGCGATCAGGGTATCGGCGACGTAGGTGTCGCCGCCATCCCCCTGGGCCACGAAGGGGCGCTGAGACAAGTCGACCGACACGATGGTGTCGGAGAGGATCCGGGTACCGACGTGCTCGGCCTGCAGGCGCATCTGCTCCATCAGGTCGGGCCCCTGAACGGCGGTCGCGAAGCCCGGATAATTCTCCACGTCCGTGGTGATCGTCAGCTGGCCGCCGGGCTGGATGCCCGTCACCAGGATGGGCTTCATGTTGGCCCGGGCGGCGTAGATGCCCGCGGTGTAGCCGGCCGGTCCGGCCCCGATGATGAGGACCTTCGTCTTGTGAGTGGTCATGGCGAGCCTGGACGTAGCGAGGGAGCGGAGATGTCTTGAATGTGCTCTACGCCGCAGCTTCAAGCACGGGCCGCGGACGATCATCGTTCGCCGGGCAGGTGTTAGGATCCACACACATCCGGGACGCCAGCGGTTCGGAGATCGTCACGAGCACGTTCGGGGTCTCGGATTCCGGCGGTGCCGGGCGTCTCGCTCCGGGAGCCACCGTGGCGCATGGGCAAAGACCCGTCGCCGATCGCCGTGGCCGGCTGAATGGGCGGCGCGGGGATGGGCTTCATGTCGGCCCGGGCGGGACAGAAGCCCACCGTGCCGGCGGCGTGCCCGGAGCCGACGATCACGCGTTTGGCGTACGTGTGGGCCATCTGTTTCGGCCTCCTCAGGCCGGTCCGGCCGCGCGTCGTGCGGCATAGACGTCGGCGAGCGCCTGAGCGATCACCGGCGTCGCGTCGATCGGCTTGTACGTCAGCTCCGCCAACTGACCGGTGAACGGCCGCAGCGCTCCGGCGATGGCAAGCCCGGCGAACATCCGCCGATGCCGAATATAGGTGCGCGGCAGGTCGAACAGCAGGACCGGCGCGCCGGTCGCCACCGCTTCGCTGACCATGTTGGCCGAGTCGGAGGTGACCACGATCGCCTCGGCGAGCGCCAGCATGGCGACGTAGGGATTGTCGCCGGACCCGTCCCAGAGGAAGCCGCCGGTCTCTGCCGCAAGGGCCTTCACGGCTTCGCGGAGCGGGTTGGGCGTCCGGCGGGAAATCGTCACCATGAGCCGGCAGCCCTGCGCCGCCAGCCCGCGCAGATCCTCCACGAGACGGATCATGTCGGTCTTGCGGTAGCTCAGATGCCGGCTGTCGCCGCCGACCAGGACCGCCACCCGCGGACCGTCGAGGCGCGCAAGGCGCGGATCCGGGCGGGCCCGGGCGGCGGCCAGTCGCGCGGCCGTGACGAGATGCGGAGCCGTGAGGGTCGTGAAGACGTTCGGGCCGCGCAGGTCGTCGTAATCCGGCACCCAGATGAAGTCGGCGCTGTCCGCGCCCATCCGCGGATCCTTCAGGAAGGCCGTGAAGGTCCGGCCACCCGTGGCGCGGCGCACCGCCCGCAGGTAGGGCACGGACCGGCGCCCGGACGCGATCAGGATGTCGGGGTAGGGGCCCGACAGGGCGCCGGCGCGCCGGCGCGGGCCCTCGCGGGGGTCGATCGGCCCCCACGGTGCCATCCACCCGAACGGTCCGGAGGCGGGCACCTTACGGGTCTCGAAGGCGAGCCCCAGAGTCTCGGCGATGCCGACGCACTGGTTCTCGTCGCCAGCCTTGCCGTCGGTGACGATCCAGGCGCGGGCGCGGGCGAGTTCGGGCAGGCGCCCGGGCCGCGAGTCCAAGCGGCTGAGCGGCGCGGTCTGCGACTCCGTCACGTCGATGCTTGCCATGCTCCTCACCGGAAACGCCCTACGCCGCGGGCCGGGGCGGACGGCCCTTCTCTAATCCCGCGGCAGGTCGCGGGCGAGCCACTGGGCATAAATGTCGGCGATCGCGGCCAGCCGGCGTTGCTCGAATTGCGGATCGTACCACGCGCCCCCGTAGCTGGACGGCGTCGCGGTCATCTGCGGATAGCGTCCCAGCACTTGGCCCTTGGGCCCGACCAGCAGGGCTTCGCCTTCCATGTAGTCGGTCTGGAAATTGCTGCCGAAGCCGGGCCGGTCGCCACTGCCGACATAGGGGCGCAGCGACAGACTGGTGACGACCACGACGAGGCGCGGCCCGCGGCCGCCGATGCGACCGGCGAAATTCTTCCGCAGGGCCGATGTGAGATCGGAAGCCAGCGCCTCGGCCTGCAGGCCTGCGCCCTTGTCCACGAGCGGCCGCACATCGACCCGGATGTCGGAGAAGACGGCGGTGGCGGGAAAATCGCCTGCCGCCGCGGATCCCGCGACGACACCGAGAATCAGGCCGGCAAGCCAGCCCCAGGAACGCGGGCGCATGCCTCAGCCGCCGTACTGGACGGCGACGACCTCGTAGGACTTGCCGCCACCGGGGGTGGTGACTTCGACGGTGTCGCCGACGCCCTTGCCGATCAGGGCGCGGGCGATCGGAGACGTGATCGACACGCGCCCGGAACGCACGTCGGCTTCCGGCTCGCCGACGATCTGGTAGGTCTTCTCCTCTTCCGTGTCCTCGTCGACGAGCTTCACGGTGGCGCCGAACTTGATCTTGTTGCCCGAG
Organism: Methylobacterium sp. B1; assembly: GCF_000333255.1. Lineage (NCBI taxonomy): Bacteria > Pseudomonadati > Pseudomonadota > Alphaproteobacteria > Hyphomicrobiales > Methylobacteriaceae > Methylobacterium > Methylobacterium sp. B1. Next base: position 2,570 of record NZ_BACT01000891.1, read on the forward strand.
AGCTTGGTGACGTCGATGATCTCGGCCCGCGCGATCATGCTCTCCAGCTCCATCACGCGTCCCTCGTTATGGGACTGCGCCTCCTTGGCGGCGTGATATTCGGCATTTTCCGACAGGTCGCCCAGGGCACGGGCCTCGGCGATCGCCTGGATGATGCGCTGACGCTCCACCTGCTGCCGGTGCTTCAGCTCCTCTTCGAGGGCTGCGAAGCCGCGCACCGTGATCGGAACCTTGTCTATCGTCATCGTCTCGCGCCACAATGAAGAGGCCCGGCCGAGAGTGGAGCACTCTCTCCGGGCCACGAGATAAAGTCAGCGGAACCCTCAGGTTCAGGCCGCGAAGTATTCCTGCAACGCGCGGACCTTGAGATCGCCTTCTAGATAGGCCTTGATCCCCTCGGCCGCGGCCATCGCGCCGGCTAGAGTGGTGTAATACGGCACCTTATGCAAGAGGGCCGCACGCCGGAGCGAGCGCGAGTCCGAGAGGGCGCCGGCCCCCTCGGTGGTGTTCAGCACGAGGTGGATGCCGCCGTTCTTGATCGCGTCGACCACGTGCGGCCGGCCTTCGAGGACCTTGTTGATCCGCTCGGCCGGAACGCCGTTCTCGACCAGATAGCGCTGCGTGCCGCCCGTGGCCAGGATGGTGAAGCCGAGATCGGACAAGAGCTTCATGGTCGGCAGGATGCGGGCCTTGTCGGCATCCCGCACCGAGACGAACACGGCGCCCGCCTTCGGGACCTGCGTGCCCGAACCGAGCTGGCTCTTGGCGAAGGCCACGCCGAAGCTGGTATCGAGCCCGATCACCTCGCCGGTGGAGCGCATCTCCGGACCGAGGAGCACGTCGACGCCGGGGAAGCGGGCGAACGGGAAGACCGCTTCCTTGACGGCGATGTGCGGCAGCGTCTTCGGCTTCAGGCCGAAGGTGGACAGCGCCTCGCCCGCCATGAGCCGGGCCGCGATCTTGGCGATCGGCTCGCCGATGACCTTGGCGACGAACGGTACGGTGCGCGAGGCGCGCGGATTCACCTCCAGCACGTAGATGACGCCGTCCTTGATGGCGTACTGCACGTTCATCAGGCCGACGACGTTGAGCGCCAGCGCCATCGCCTTGGTCTGCCGCTCCAGCTCGTCCATGATCTCGGGCGAGAGGGAGCGCGGCGGCAGGGAGCAGGCCGAGTCGCCGGAATGGATGCCGGCCTCCTCGATGTGCTCCATGATGCCGGCGATGAACACGTCCTTGCCGTCGCAGACCGCGTCGACATCGACCTCGACCGCATCCGACAGGTAGCGGTCGAACAGGAGCGGGTTCTTGCCCAGCACCGTGTTGATCTGGCCGGTCTTGTCGTTCGGGTACCGGGCCTTGACCTCGGAGGGGATCAGGCTCGGCAGGGTATCGAGGAGGTAGTCGGCGAACTGCGTCTCGTCGCGGATGATCGCCATGGCGCGGCCGCCCAGCACGTAGCTCGGGCGCACCACGAAGGGCAGGCCGAGATCGGCCGCCACGAGCCGGCTCTGCTCCACCGAATAGGCGATGCCGTTCTTCGGCTGCTTCATCCCGAGCTTGTCCAGCAGCCGCTTGAACTGGTCGCGGTCCTCCGCGAGGTCGATGGCGTCGGGCGAGGTGCCGAGGATCGGCACCCCGGCGGCCTCAAGGGCCCGGGCGAGCTTCAGCGGGGTCTGGCCGCCGAACTGCACGATGACGCCGTGCAGCGTGCCGGCCTGCTTCTCGGTCTCGATGATCTCCAGCACGTCCTCGGCGGTGAGCGGCTCGAAATAGAGCCGGTCCGACGTGTCGTAGTCGGTGGAGACCGTCTCCGGGTTGCAGTTGACCATGATGGTCTCGTAGCCCACCTCCGACAGCGCGTAGCAGGCGTGGCAGCAGCAATAGTCGAACTCGATGCCCTGGCCGATCCGGTTCGGGCCGCCGCCGAGGATCACGACCTTCTTGCGGTCCGAGGGTTGCGCCTCGTCCACCACCGCGCCCGCGAAGGGTGCCACGTAGGTGGAGTACATGTAGGCGGTGGGCGACTTGAACTCGGCCGCGCAGGTGTCGATGCGCTTGAAGACCGGGCGCACGGACAGCGCACGCCGCGCCGCGCTGACCGCGGCCTCGTCGGTCTTGGCGAGGACGGCGAGGCGCGCATCCGAGAAACCGGCGGCCTTGAGCTGGCGGAAGGCGCCGGGGGTCTTCGGCAGGCCGTGCGCCTTCACCCGGTTCTCCAGGTCGATGATCGCCTGCAGCTGCTCCAGGAACCACGGATCGATCTTGCACGAGGCATAGACCTGCTCGTGGCTCACACCCAGCCGCAGGGCCTGCGCGACCTTGAGAAGCCGGTCCGGGGTCGGCGTGCCGATCGCCGCCTTGATGGCGTTGTGGTCGTCGCCCTTGCCGAGGCCCTCGATCTCGATGTCGTCGAGGCCGGTCAGCCCCGTCTCCAGGGAGCGCAGGGCCTTCTGGAGCGATTCGGCGAAGCAGCGGCCGATCGCCATGGCCTCGCCCACCGACTTCATGGCGGTGGTCAGCGTCGGCTCGGCGCCCGGGAACTTCTCGAAGGCGAAGCGCGGGATCTTGGTGACGACGTAGTCGATCGTCGGCTCGAACGAGGCCGGGGTCGCGCCGCCGGTGATGTCGTTGGCGATCTCGTCGAGCGTGTAGCCGACCGCGAGCTTGGCGGCGACCTTGGCGATCGGGAAGCCGGTCGCCTTCGAGGCGAGCGCCGAGGAGCGCGAGACGCGCGGATTCATCTCGATCACGATCATCCGCCCGTTCTCGGGGTTGATCGCGAACTGCACGTTGGAGCCGCCGGTCTCGACACCGATCTCGCGGAGCACCGCCAGCGATGCGTCGCGCATCACTTGGTATTCCTTGTCGGTCAGCGTCAGCGCCGGGGCGACGGTGATCGAGTCGCCGGTGTGGACGCCCATCGGGTCGATGTTCTCGATGGAGCAGACGATGATGCAGTTGTCGTTCTTATCCCGAACGACCTCCATCTCGTACTCCTTCCAGCCGAGCACGCTCTCCTCGATGAGCACCTCGTTGGTCGGCGAGGCGTCGATGCCGCGCTCGACGATGTCGAGAAACTCCTCGCGGTTGTAGGCGATGCCGCCGCCGGTGCCGCCCATGGTGAAGGAGGGGCGGATGATCGCCGGCAGTCCGACCTCGGCCAGCGCCATCAGCGCCTGCCCGATCGCATGCTCGCCGTAGCGCTTGCGCCGGTCGGTCTCGCCCGCGGCCCAGCTCTTCTCGAAGGCGGCCAGCGCCTTCTGCCGCGCCTCCGGCTCCGCGTTGGCGGCTTCGATGCGGGCGATCTCGGCGAGGTAGGCCTGCCGGTCGGCCTTCTTGGCCGTTGAGGCGTTGGCCAGCGCCGATTTCGGGGTGTCGAGCCCGATCTTGGTCATGGCGTCGCGGAACAGGCTCCTGTCCTCGGCCTTGTCGATCGCCTCCGCGGTGGCGCCGATCATCTGCACGCCGTACTTCGCCAGCACGCCCATCTTCTGGAGCGACAGGGCGCAGTTCAGCGCCGTCTGGCCGCCCATCGTCGGGAGGATCGCGTCGGGGCGCTCCTTCTCGATGATCTTGGCGACGATCTCGGGGGTGATCGGCTCGACATAGGTCGCGTCCGCCATGTCCGGATCGGTCATGATGGTCGCGGGGTTCGAGTTCACCAGGACGATCCGGTAGCCCTCTTCGCGCAGCGCCTTGCAGGCCTGGGTGCCGGAGTAATCGAACTCGCAGGCCTGTCCGATGATGATCGGACCCGCACCGATGATCAGGATCGAGGAGATGTCGGTGCGTTTGGGCATCTGCGGCCTTGTCGGGCCAAGCGCGCCCGATCGGGCAGGGCTGACTTCAGCCCTGCTCCCGGACGCGCGTGGCGGGATTGTCGTTGAGCCCCGCGTTTACACGGGCCACGGGCGCATTGGAAGGCCGGGACAACCGCGCATCCTCACGGTGCGTTCGACGCATGGATGCGACGCCGGTCGGCCGAATTGGAGCTCTTATAAATGAACGCCCGCGCGGGAAGATTTCTTGCTGGGTTCCGGAGCGATTTGTAGGCCTTGATCGATCGGCCGATCCGTCGATCGATACCACAACGAGTCGAGACCGAAGATGCTCTGGCCAGCCCCTATTTCCGCAATGCTTCTGATCGGATCGATCCTGGGCGCGAACGCTTCGGAAGTCGCCATCAAGACCCTGAACAGCGGTCCGGGCGGGATGATGGTCTTCGATCCGGCCTACGTGAAAATCCAGCCCGGCGACACGGTGCGGTTCGTGCCGGCCGACAAGGGGCACAATGCCGAGCTGATTAAGGGCATGGCACCCGAGGGGGCAGCGCCGTTCAAGACGGTGGTCGGCAAGGAGGAGACCGTGACCTTCGACAAGCCCGGCCTCTACGGAATCAAGTGCTCGCCGCACTACATCATGGGCATGGTCGGCCTGGTCCAGGTCGGCGACAAGCCCGACAATCTGGAGGCGGCCAAGGCGGTCCCGCAGAACAAGCTGGCCGCCAAGCGCTTCGAACCGCTGTTCGCGAAGGTCGAGTAGGCAAACGGGGTGGCGCCAGGCCGCCCCGTCCCGACTCAGAGGCCGGCGTGAAGCGCCGCGACGGCCCGGTCGATCGAGAGATAGAAAACCCCGAAGGCCACCACGGCGGCGGCCGCGAACTCGACGGCGACGTTCGAGAGCGTCTGCGCGCGGCGCAGCGCCTCGCGGCCGAAATAGAGAGAAACCCAGGCGAGGGCGAGGACCGCCGGCAAGGCGAACAGGTAGGACACCGTGCTCTCGACGCGGTCGAGCCCGCCCGTCGGATCGATGAGGGCTCGGATGTTGCGCACCCAGGGGGCGTAGAAGGCGGCATAGACGGCGGTCAGCCAGGACAGACCCACGGCGACGCCAAGGTGGAACGTGAAACTGCGATGCAGGCGGGAGAAATCGTCGCGCGCCTCGTCGATGGTCATCCGGCAATCCCCTGCGACGGGCCGAATGCGCGGGACGCGGATGCGCCGCCGTTCAGGGGCCGTCGTGGGCTCTCTTAAGCTGCCCGATCTGGCGGATTTTATGGCCCCGCCGCGGCCCGATTGGGATCGGGCCGCGGGAGCAACGCGGGCTCGGATCCGGTCTCAAGCGCCCTTGACGGTCTCCGGCGTGCCGGAGCGCATCAACGTTACGAAACGCTCGAACAGGTAGTGGCTGTCGCGCGGGCCCGGGGAGGCCTCCGGGTGGTGCTGCACCGAGAAGGCCGGGCGGTCGGTGAGCGTCAGGCCGCAATTCGAGCCGTCGAACAGCGACACGTGGGTTTCCACGGCCGTCTCCGGCAGGCTGTTCGGATCGACCGCGAAGCCGTGGTTCATCGAGACGATCTCGACCTTGCCGGTGGTCTTGTCCTTCACCGGATGGTTCGCGCCGTGGTGGCCCTGGCCCATCTTCACGGTCCGGCCGCCGAGGGCGAGGCCCATGAGCTGGTGGCCGAGACAGATGCCGAAGGTCGGCACCTTCGCGTCCAGGAGCTTGCGAATCACCGGGACCGCATAGGCGCCGGTCGCCGCCGGATCGCCGGGGCCGTTCGACAGGAACACACCGTCCGGCTTCAGCGCCAGAATCTCCTCCGCCGCGGTGGTGGCCGGAACCACGGTGACATCGCAGCCGGCCTGGGCGAGGAGGCGCAGGATGTTGCGCTTCACGCCGTAGTCGATGGCCACGACCTTGAGGCCCTCGCCGGGCGCGCGCTTGCCGTAGCCGTTGCCGAGCGCCCACACGGTCTCCGACCATTCAGACGGTGCACGGCTGGTCACCGGCGGCACGAGGTCGAGCCCTTCCATGGGGGCGAGGGCCGCCGCCCGGGCCTTCAGGGCCTCGCGGTCGAACTTGCCCTCGGGATCGTTGGCGATCACCGCGTTCGGCATGCCCTGGTCGCGGATCCGGGCGGTGAGCGCCCGGGTGTCGACGCCGGTGATGCCGACGATGCCGCGGGCCTTGAGCCAGCCGTCGAGATGCGACGACGAGCGCCAGTTCGACGGCTTCGTCACCGCCGAGGCGATCACCGTGCCGCGCACGCCCGAGGCCGGCGCCGCCTCCAGGCTCTCCAGATCCTCGTCGTTGGTGCCGACATTGCCGATATGCGGGAAGGTGAAGGTGACGATCTGGCCGGCATAGGAGGGGTCCGTCAGGATCTCCTGGTAGCCGGTCATCGCGGTGTTGAAGCAGACCTCGCCGTCGGCCACGCCGGTCTGACCGATGCCGAAGCCCTCCAGGATGGTGCCGTCAGCCAGCACCAGCAGAGCTGTCGCGACGGGCTCGGCCCAGGGCTCGGGCGCCCGAGTCTCGGGGGCATGCGCGGCGGCGTCTTGCAGCATGGGCTGAGTCTCGCTTATGTCCGGCCGAAGGCGGGCACCGGGTTGCGGCGCTCTCGGCTTGCAGCATGATCGTGTGCGGCGCTCTTAGCGAGCGGCCCGCGATGGGGTCAATGTGGTCCCGGCGCCCGCAGGGCTCAACACCCGCAAACCGCAGGCCAGTCCCCCGCTTCGACCGTTGGAAGGTTCACCGAGATGCTGCGCGCGCGCTTCACCACCGAGATGAAGGAGGCCATGAAGGCCGGCGACAAGGAAAGGCTCGCCACCGTCCGCATGATCCAGGCCGCCCTCAAGGACAAGGATATCGAGGCGCGGGGTCTCGGCAAGGAGCCGGCCTCCGACGAGGAGATCCTGTCGCTGCTCCAGAAGATGATCAAGCAGCGCACCGAATCGGCGTCGGTCTACGAGCAGGGCGGCCGCCCGGAACTCGCCGCCAACGAGCGCGCCGAGATCGCCATCATCGAGAGCTTCCTGCCGAAGCAGATGGACGAGGCCGAGATGAAGGCGGCCGTCGAGGCGGCGATCGTCGAGACCGGCGCGGCCGGGCCCAAGGACATGGGCAAGGTGATCGGCGCCCTGAAGGGGACCTTCGCGGGCCGGATGGATTTCGGCAAGGCGAGCGGTCTGGTGAAGGCGGCGCTAGCCGCGAAGGGCTGAGCCTCTCCCCGCAATCCTCCACCGGATTCCGAGCGCGTGAGGGACTCCGTTACGCCTCACGCGCTATAGGTGCGGGTTCACGCAACCCATCCCAGGCCCCGTGCGCTATCCGCCCCACATCCTGGAAGAGATCCGTTCCCGGCTGCCGGCCTCGTCGGTGGTCGGCCGCCGCGTGCAGTTGAAGAAGGCCGGCCGCGAGTGGCGCGGCCTGTCGCCGTTCAACGCCGAGAAGACGCCGTCCTTCTACGTGAACGACCAGAAGCAGTTCTATCACTGCTTCTCGTCCTCCAAGCACGGCGACATCTTCACCTTCCTCATGGAGACGGAGGGTCTCAGCTTCCCCGAGGCGGTCGAGCGGCTGGCGGGCGAGGCCGGCGTCAGCCTGCCGGCCCCCACCGAGGACAACCGCGCCAGCGAACGCAAGCGCGCCGGGGCGATCGAGGTCATGGAGATGGCCGCGCGCTGGTTCGAGGACCGGCTTCGGGCGGGCCAGGGCAGCGAGGCCCGCGCCTATCTCGAACGCCGCGGGCTCAAGGACGAGACGCAGCGAGCCTTCCGCCTCGGCTACGCGCCGAACGATCGCTACGCCCTGCGCGACCACCTCGCCGGGCAGGGGGTCGACAAGGCGCTGATGGTCGAACTCGGCCTCATCGCGGCCGGGGAGGGCGTCTCGGTCCCGTACGATTATTTCCGCGACCGGGTGATGTTCCCGATCACCGACACACGCGGCCGGGTCGTGGCCTTCGGCGGGCGGGCCCTCGCCAAGGAGGTGCGCGCCAAGTACCTGAATTCCCCCGAGACGCCGCTCTTCCACAAGGGCCGCACGCTCTACAACCTCCACGGCGCGCGGAAGGCCGCGCACGAGCGCGGGTCGATCATCGCGGTCGAGGGCTACGTCGACGTCATCGCCATGACGCTCGCCGGCCATCCCGAGACCGTGGCGCCCCTCGGCACCGCGCTGACGGAGGATCAGCTCGGCCTGCTCTGGCGCCACGCCGACGAACCGATTCTCTGCTTCGACGGCGACAAGGCCGGCCAGCGGGCGGCCTTCCGGGCCCTCGACATCGCGCTCCCGCTCCTCGCGCCCGGCCGCTCGCTCCGGATCGCGCTGCTGCCCGGCGGCCAGGATCCCGACGACCTGCTGCGGTCGGGCGGCCCGGCGGCCATCGATCAGGTGCTGACGGCGGCGTTGCCGCTCTCCGAGCTCCTGTGGCGGCGCGCCCTCGAAGCAGGGCCGGTCGACACGCCCGAGCGGCGCGCCGGCCTGACGCAGACCCTGCGCACCACCGTCGCGACGATCCGCGACGAGACCGTACGGCGCTATTATCGCGACGATATCGAGGAGCGCCTGCGGAGCCTGTCACCCCGCAGCGCGCGAGCCGCCGCCGGCGGGGCTCCGCGCGGACGCCCGCGTTTCACCCGGCCCGGCGAGCCCGTTTCGCCGCGCATCACCGGGAGTCCGAGCCCCTCCATGACGGCCTCGGCAGGCTTCACGGGCGCCGCTTCGGTGCGCGAGGCGGTCATCGTGGGCACCCTGCTCGCCCATCCCGAGATGATCGCGGAGTTCGGCGAAGAGACCGCCGATCTCGATTTCGAGGATCCGGATGCGCGGGGGATTCTATCGGTCCTCCTGGCCTGCGCCGCCGAGGACGAGCATCCGGTGCCGGAAGTGTTGCAGAACCGCATCAATCGCGCCGGACTTGCTGCGGCTGCCGAGAGAATCCTCGCCCTGGCCCGCTCTCGGGACCGCACGACCCTGGCCCCGCACGCCGATCCCGCACACCGCGCAGACGCCCTGAGACAGGCGATGATCTTGCACCGGCAGGCAGGAGCGCTACATAGCGAACTTCGCGAAGCACGGCAGGCGTTTGAAGACGATCCGACCGATGCCGGATGGGCATGGCTCTGCGAAGTGAAGGCGAGGCTGGAAACCGTCATCGCCGCCGAGGCGGAGGCCGACGCACCGGTGTCGAGCGACTCGACGGCCGCGTGATCCCTGTGTCATGGCGGTGGCGGCGGGCGGAGTCTCGCCATAGTTAACAATCGGTCAAGCCTCAGGCTTGCATACGGAAACCGACGACTCAAGGCGACTGGAGCAATCCGGCGCCGATCTCATACAGCGGCGCCGACGGCGTGGAGCGGCCCCATCGGGGCCTCCGCAACGCGCCGCGTGCGAAACAATAGGCTGATCATGGCGACGAAGGCAACGGAACGGGACGAGACGGACGCTGCCCCCGAGCAGCAGACCGACGGGCCGCTCCTCGACCTGACGGATGCTTCGGTCAAGCGGATGGTGAAGCTCGCTAAGAAGCGCGGCTACGTGACCTACGAGGAGGTCAACGAGGTTCTGCCCGAGGGCCAGTCCGATCCGGACCAGCTCGAGGACGTGCTGTCGCAGCTCTCCGAGATGGGCATCAACGTCGTCGAGGCCGAGGAGACCGACGAGGCGGCCGGCGAGAAGGCCGCCGAAGGCGAGGAAGAGGAGGCCGAAGGCGGCGAGGTCGCCGAGGTCGCGCCGGCGCGCGCCGTCACCGTCGCCACGACCACCAAGGAGCCGACCGACCGGACCGACGATCCGGTGCGGATGTACCTGCGCGAGATGGGCTCGGTGGAGCTCCTGTCCCGCGAGGGCGAGATCGCCATCGCCAAGCGCATCGAGGCCGGGCGCGAGGCGATGATCGCGGGGCTCTGCGAGAGCCCGCTGACCTTCCAGGCGATCATCATCTGGCGGGACGAACTCGTGGAGGGCAAGGTCCTCCTGCGCGACATCATCGATCTCGAGGCGACCTACGCGGGGCCGGACGGCAAGAACGCGCCGCAGCTCGGCGAAGGCGAGGAAGGATCCGAGGACGGCGAGCCGCCGGCGCCCCCGGAGGGCGGCGACGACGAGGACGACCTCGAGAACAACGTCTCGCTGGCCGCCATGGAAGCCGAGATCAAGCCGCGGGTCCTCGAGACCTTCGACGCGATCGCCGCGAACTACCGCAAGCTGCGCAAGTTCCAGATCGAGGGCACCGAGCGCAAGGCGGCGGGGGAGCAGAACACCCCGGCCCAGAATCAGAAGCAGGCCGAGCTGAAGGACATCGTCGTCGCCGACGTGAAGTCCCTGTCGCTGAACAACAACCGCATCGAGGCGCTGGTCGGTCAGCTCTACTCGATCAACAAGCAGCTGATCGGCCACGAGGGCCGGCTGATGCGCTTCGCCGAGAGCCACGGCGTGGCCCGCGACGAATTCCTGCGCCACTATCAGGGTTACGAACTCGATCCGAACTGGATGGAGCGCGTCGGCACGCTGGGCGGCAAGGGCTGGAAGAACCTGGTCGAGCGCGGCTCGAAGCAGGTGGCGGAGCTGCGCGCGCAGATCCTCGATCTCGCCTCCGAGACGGGCTTGGAGATCGGCGAGTACCGCCGGATCGTCAACATGGTCCAGAAGGGCGAGCGCGAAGCCCGGCAGGCCAAGAAGGAGATGATCGAGGCGAACCTGCGCCTCGTGATCTCTATCGCCAAGAAGTACACGAACCGCGGCCTGCAGTTCCTGGACCTGATCCAAGAGGGCAACATCGGCCTGATGAAGGCCGTGGACAAGTTCGAGTACCGGCGCGGTTACAAGTTCTCGACCTATGCCACGTGGTGGATCCGGCAGGCGATCACCCGGTCGATCGCCGATCAGGCCCGCACGATCCGCATCCCGGTGCACATGATCGAGACGATCAACAAGATCGTCCGGACCTCGCGCCAGATGCTGCACGAGATCGGCCGCGAGCCGACCCCGGAAGAGCTGGCCGAAAAGCTGGCCATGCCGCTGGAGAAGGTCCGCAAGGTCCTGAAGATCGCCAAGGAGCCGATCTCCCTCGAGACGCCCATCGGCGACGAGGAGGACAGCCACCTCGGCGACTTCATCGAGGACAAGAACGTCGTCCTGCCGATCGACGCGGCGATCCAGTCGAATCTGCGCGAGACCACGACCCGGGTGCTCGCCTCGCTCACGCCCCGCGAGGAGCGTGTGCTGCGCATGCGCTTCGGCATCGGCATGAACACCGATCACACCCTCGAGGAGGTCGGCCAGCAATTCTCGGTGACCCGCGAGCGCATCCGTCAGATCGAGGCCAAGGCACTGCGCAAGCTGAAGCACCCGTCGCGCAGCCGGAAGCTCAGGAGCTTCCTGGACAACTGAGCCCACGCCGCGGATTACGCGGCGCTTTCCCGTCGACCGCGTTGCTTCGGCGCTGCGCGGCATCCACTCTGGCGCCATGCTCGAACGCCGCCCGCCACCGCCCGGATCCCCGACGGCCTTCGCGGACGGATCGGAGGCCGACGACGTGCCCTTCGGCGCGCTCCAGCCCTCCGTCGGCATCCGCGACTGGCTGCTCGGCGAGGGGCGCGGATGC
>NZ_BACT01000890.1:0-7141 GCF_000333255.1 Methylobacterium sp. B1
GGCCTGAGCCGCGTGGTTTCGTGCCGGAGGCCCTCGAGCCCTGGATCTTCGGCTACTTCATCGGCCGCTACCCGCTCTTCGCCTTCGCGCTGGTCTACGGGCTGGGGCATCTCGCGCGCGCGGCGGCGGAGCCGGGTCCGGCCTCCGTCCCGCGCCGGGTCCTGTTCGGCCTCGCGGGGGCGGCCGCCCTTCTCGCCGCCGGGCTCTATCCCACCTTCGGCGGCCTCATCCTGCGCGGTGCCTTCGCCACCGGCGGCATGGCGTTCCTCACCCATCAGCCCCTGTGGCTGGCTTTCGGACTCGGCGCCGCTGTGGGTGCCCTGCTGTTCGGCGGCGTCCTCGGGCTGTTCGCGGTCGCGGCCAACCGCCCCCTGCGGCCGCGCCTGCGCCGGATCGGCTTCGGAGCGCTCGCCTTCCTGGCCCTGTGGTTCGGCGCGATCCTGATCGGCCTCGCTGGCGACCTGGGCGTCGGCCCCTGGCCGCGCCGGGCGATGCGACCGGAGGAGGCCGCGCTCGCCGCGGGCCTGCTGATCGCCGCTGCTCTGCCCCACACCGCTCTGGCGACATTGCGCCGGCATCGTCGGGGCGTCTGAGCCCCCTGCCTTGCGGGCCGGCCTCCGTTCCCGCAGAGTCTGCGCGACAGGCGTAGCGAGACCCGGCCACCGAGAGTCGGGCCCGCGGGAGGCATCGCGATGCACGAGGCGAACGTGATCGAGCACGGCGCTCAAGCCGCTACGGCCGGCGCGTTGCCGGCCACGCCAAGCGGCGGGTCCTCCGACCGACCCTGGCTGGCCTCCTACCCGTCCCGGGTTCCGGCGGAGATCGACGTTGCGGCCCTCGGGACCCTGGTCGGCCTGTTCGAATCCAGCATGGCCGCCTTCGCCGACCGGCCGGCGATGCTGTGCTTCGGCTCGACCATGACCTACGCGACCCTCGGCCAGCAGGCGCGCGACCTCGCGGCCTGGCTGCGCGGACAGGGCCTGGCAAAGGGCGACCGCGTTGCGATCATGCTGCCGAACGTCCCGGCCTATGCGGTCGCGATCTTCGGCGTTCTCCTGGCGGGCGGGACGGTGGTCAACACCAACCCTCTCTACACACCCCGGGAATGTGCGCAGCAGATCAACGATTCCGGTGCGCGGATCCTGATCGTCCTGGAGAATTTCGGCGCCACGGTCGCGGCAGCCCTGCCGGACGTCGCCCTGGAGCGGGTCGTCCTCGTGGGCCCGGGCGACGGGCTCGGGCTCAAGGGCCACGTGATCACGCTCGCCAGCCGGCATGTGCGCAAGGCCGTGCCGCCGTTCCGCCTTCCGGAGGGCCTCGCGATCCCCTTCGCCACCGTCCTGCGCCGGGGCCGGTCGATGCCGCGGGCGACGGTCCGGGTCGAACCGGAGGACCTCGCCTTCCTGCAATATACCGGCGGCACCACGGGCATCGCCAAGGCGGCGATGCTGAGCCACCGCAACATCATGGCGAATGTCGAGCAGTCGCAGCTCTGGTTCAACTCGAAGGATCCGAGCGTCCCGCGCTGCGTGGTCACGGCCCTGCCGCTCTACCACATCTTCGCGCTCACGGCGTGCTTCTTCCAGTTCATGCGCAGCGGCGGATCCTGCCTCCTGATCCCCAATCCGCGCGATTGCGACGGCATGGTCAAGACGCTGAGCCGCACCCGCTTCACCCACCTGATGGGCGTGAACACCCTGTTCAACGTGCTGATCAACCACCCGAAGATCGGCACGGTGGATTTCGCCAACCTCGACTTCGTGGTCGGCGGCGGGACCGCCGTGCAGCGGGCGGTCGCCGAGCGCTGGAAGGCGCTGACCGGCAACACGATCATCGAGGGCTACGGCCTGTCCGAGACCTCCCCGGTCGTGTGCGTCAATCCGCACGGCATGCGGGATTTCTCCGGCACGATCGGCTACCCGCTGCCCTCCACCGAGGTCTCGATCCGCGACGTCGCCGGCGAACCGGTCCCGATCGGGCAGCCCGGCGAGATCTGCGTGCGCGGCCCGCAGGTGATGCGCGGCTACTGGAACCGACCGGAGGAGACGGCCCGGGCGATGACGGCGGACGGGTTCTTCCGGACGGGCGACGTGGCGATCCTGCAGGCGGACGGCCAGATCCGGATCGTCGACCGGATGAAGGACATGATCCTGGTCTCCGGCTTCAACGTCTATCCCAACGAGGTCGAGGACGTCCTGGCGGCCCACCCCGCCGTGCTCGAATGCGCGGTGGTCGGCGCACCGAGCGAGGAAACCGGCGAGATGGTGGTGGCCCACGTGGTCCTGAAGGATCCGTCGGTCTCCCCCGAGGCCCTCCGGGCGTATGCGCGCACCCAGCTCACCGGCTACAAGGTGCCCCGCCGCGTGGTGTTCCACGAGACGCTGCCCAAGACCAATGTCGGCAAGGTGCTGCGGCGGATGCTGCGCGACGAGACCCCGCCGGCCTGAGCCTCGGCCGATCGTCGGGCACCCGCCTGCGTCCAGGTGCCGCTCACCTGCGGCGTAACGCCGGGATGCGGGTCGCCGAAAGGTGAGGCTGCGGCGCTTGCGCCCCTGTCGGCTGCGGCCGATCTGTGGGTTGTGCGCGCAGGACATCCGAGGAGACGGCCATGTTGATCAAGCGCAAGCGCGGTTGGGAGATTCCGGAGCATCTGGCGACGCCGGAGGCCGTCTTCATCAACCGGCGGGCCCTGATCGGCGGTGCGGCCGGGCTCGCGGCCGGCTCGCTCCTCGGCCCCCGTCAGGCCCTGGCGGCCGCAGGCGACCCGTCGCTCTATCCGGCGCCACAGAACCCGGCCTACACCCTCGACCGGCCCCTGACGCCCGAGCGCTTCAGCGCCGACTACAACAATTTCTACGAGTTCGGCACGTCGAAGACGGTGCTACCGGCAGCAAATGCCCTCAAGACGCAACCCTGGACCCTGAAGATCGACGGCCTCGTGGAGAAGCCGTTCGAGATCGGCGTCGACGACCTGATCCGGAAGGTGGGTCTGGAGGAGCGGCTCTACCGCCACCGCTGCGTCGAGGCGTGGTCCATGGCGGTGCCCTGGACAGGCTTCCCGCTGGCGAAGCTCGTGGCGCTCGCCAAGCCCGCCTCGGGCGCGAAGTACATCCGCTTCGAGACCTTCATGGACAAGGCGATGGCCCCGGGCCAGCGGGCCTTCTTCTACCCCTGGCCCTACACGGAGGGCCTGACATTGGCCGAGGCCGGCAACGACCTCGCCTTCATGGTGACGGGGGTCTACGGCAAGCCGCTGCCCAACCAGTTCGGGGCGCCGATCCGCGTCGCGGTGCCGTGGAAATACGGGTTCAAGTCGGCCAAGTCGCTGGTGAAGATCTCCTTCACCGCCGACCGGCCGAAGACCTTCTGGGAGGGGCTGCAGGCCTCCGAGTACGGCTTCTGGGCCAACGTGAACCCGGCCGTGCCGCATCCGCGCTGGAGCCAGGCCACGGAGCGGGTACTCGGGACCGACCAGCGGGTGCCGACGCTGATCTACAACGGCTACGGCGAGCAGGTCGCCGGCCTCTACAAGGGCCTCGAAGGCGAACGCCTGTTCGTGTGAGGGGCTGCTCGGCGACACCCCCTCAGGCAAACCCGCCCGAGCCTCGCCCCACCGGGCGGGGCTTCAGATCCGTGTCGTCACGCGCCTGTACGCGGTATCGGCGTCCACTGCGGCGGCGCGCACGCTAGCGCGGGCAGCCATGGGCGCGCTCGAAGGCCTGCAGCTCCGCCACGGTCGCCTGTTCCTGGCGCGAGAGCGGTATGCGGTCCATGGCGTCGTACCGGCAATCGGTATTGCCAAAGGTCCGGATCGCCCGCGGCGTGCTGAAACAATAGCCGGCCTGCTTGTAGATCAGGTTGCGCTGGTACCAAGCTTCCGCGCAGTCATCCGCCATCGCGTTGGTCGAACCCGCGACGAGGATCAGAGCGTAGAGGGCAGCGCGCATCGAATCGTCTCCGTGAGAAGACGCGACTCAAGCATCGGATGCTCAGTAGGTCCAGCGCTGCGCCTTGGAGACCAGGAAGTCGCGGAACGCCTGGACCCGGGCGACCGAGCGCATCTCCTCGGCATAGACGAGGTAGCTCTCGAGGCTCGGCATCTCGGTCTCGCGCAGCACCTGCACGAGCTGCTGACCGCCATCCACCGCGTAGTCGGGCAGAATCCCGATCCCGGCTCCCGCCTCCATCGCGCGCTGGAGGGCGCCGATGTTGTTCACGGTCAGGTGGACCTGACGCCGGTCCCGGCCATCGCGGCCGGCATCCGCCAGCCAGTGGGCCGCGAGCAGGTACGACGGCTCGTTTCCGCCGAACGAGACGAGGCGGTGATCGTCGAGTTCTTCGATGGTCTTGGGCTCGCCGAAGCGCTTGACGTAATCCGGGCTCGCGAAGGCATGGTAGTGCACGGTGAACAGCCGGCGCTGGATCAGATCCGGCTGGGCCGGCCGCCGCATGCGGATCGCCACATCGGCTTCGCGCATGGCGAGATCGAGTTCCTCGTTGGTGAGGATCAGCTCGATGCGCACATCCGGGTAGAGGTCGAGAAACTCGCCCACCCGCTGCGACAGCCAGGAGGTGCCGAGGCCCACCGTGGTGGTGACCTTGAGATCACCGGTCGGGCGCTCGGAGGTCTCCACGAGCCGGGCGCGGGTATTCTCCAGGCGCAGCTTCATGTCCCGGGCGGCGCGGAACAGGAGATCGCCCTGTTCGGTCAGCAGCAGGCCGCGGGCATGGCGGTGGAACAGAGGCGCCTTCAGCTCGCGCTCCAGGGCGCTGATCTGGCGGCTCACCGCCGATTGGCTGAGCCCGATATCGTCACCCGCCTTGGTGAAGCTCCCCGCCTCCGCGACGTTGAGGAAGATCCGGATCTTATCCCAGTCCAAGGCAAGAACCCCTACCAGCGCGCGCCCGCGGGTCGCGCCCGGGTCAGGATGGGCACGAAGCGGCGGGCAGATCACCGGGCGAACTGCGCGGCGCCGTGGGCGGATGACCGCTCGCGGCACCGCGCGGGCATGCAATCGGTGCATCCCGGCGCAGTCAGCACTCCTATGCACACAGCGCATGATGCGACGCAAGCGGCGAAGGCGGGAAGTTGTTGAAATGGTGGGCGCTGCGGGCGAAGCGCCGCGGCCGGTGCCGCCGGCATTCCGCTGCGCCGGCCTGGACCGGGCTCTCGCAGATCGTGCGGCTGGCGAGGAATGTCTCGGCCTCCGGCGCCGCCCGTCAGCCCATGCCGGCGGCGAAGAACGCCGTCTCGCCCGCTCTGTCCGGCGGCACCGCGCGCTGCCGTCCGAGCGGAGGTGCTCCCCCTGTCATTGCGGGAGCCGCATCTGCTTGCGGAAGCTTTTATCGAAGGCGCTTGCGGGCACGAAACGGCGCAGCAGGCTGACCCGCCGGGCCATCTTGCCGGCGGTGTACCGGCTCTTCGGTACCGCCGCGGTCGCCGCCGTCACGACCCTCTCGGCCACGATCCCCGGCGCGTCGGCAACCACCATGACGTCGCGCATCAGCCGCTCCTGGCCGGCGCGCGCGGCGTCGTAGACGGCGAGCGGCGCATCCGGCGTGACGAGGTTCCGGTCGAAGGCCGTGCGGGTATAGGCGGGCTCGACGAGGACGACCCGGATGCCCTGGGTCCTGACCTCGTGGTCGAGGGATTCGGAATAGCCTTCGAGCGCATGCTTGCTCGCGGCGTAGAGCGCCATATACGGGGCCGGGACGAGCCCGAAGGCCGAGCTGATGTTGACGATGCGACCGCCACCGCTTGCCCGCATCAGGGGCAGGACGGCCCGGGTCATGCGGATGGCGCCGAACAGGTTGACGTCGAACAGGGCCTGCGCCTGCGCGGTGGTGGATTCCTCCGCGCCGCCGCTGATGCCGAAGCCGGCGTTGTTGACCAGCACATCGATCCGCCCCGTCCGGGCGAAGATCGCCTCGACAGCGCCCGCGACCGACGCATCCGAGGTGACGTCGCAGGGCAGCATCGTGATGCCGCCTTCCACGACACGGTCGACCGTTCGGCTCGTGCCGAACACCCGGTAGCCCGCGGCCTTCAAAGCTCTCGCGGTCTCGAGGCCGATGCCCGAAGCGGCCCCTGTCACGACCGCGATCCTGGTTTCGCTCTGCTGCACGATGGTCTCCTTCCGACGCGGCCTGCGTCGCAACCGCTCCCCATATAGATTATGGTCATAATTTATAATGACAAGGGGAAAGCGTGTCCCGTGGCGGTGGAGGCGCGCACCTCTCCGCTCTTGGACGGTTCCGCCGGCGTATCGCGTTCGGGCGCTTCGAGCCGTTCTTCCGACACCGCCAGAACATCCGCTGACCCACAACCCGACGGCCGAGGCGGACGGACCGCCTTCAGAGAGGTTCAGTCCTCGGGGATCTGTCGGTGTCGCGGAGGCGAGGTACGCCGTTCCGGGAATGCACCGCGCCGTGAAGGTCGGCTTGCGCGGAGCCGGCATGCGTTGTCAGGCCGCCGCGGGCACGAAGGGACGGGCGGGGAACCTGGGGCCTGAGCCAGAGGATGGCCCGGCGGGCCATTCAGGCAACCGCGCCGCCAGGGCCGCGCCTCTGACCGAACTCCATCCGCGCGCCAAGGTCGTGACCTCCAGCGCGTCGAAGCCCGGCGCCGCCACGTCAGTGCGGCGCTGGATGCAGGGCGCGCGTCCGCTCGCCTAGTCGTAGGCGCCGATCATCTCCGGCTCCTGCAACTCCTCGGTCCTGACCTTCGGATCCGGGGAGTGCTCGGCGAGGAATTTCTCCGCCTCGAGCGCCGCCATGCAGCCCATGCCGGCGGCGACCACCGCCTGCCGGTAGACGAACTCGGCGCAATCGCCGGCGGCGTAGACGCCCTCGACGCTGGTCCGCGTCGTGCCCGGCACGATCTTGATGTAGCCGCCCTCCAGCAGTTCGAGTTGGCCAGCGAAGAGCTTCGTCGCCGGGTCGTGACCGATGGCGACGAANAGGCCGTCTGCAGGCACGTCCCGCGTGGCGCCGCTGCCGGTGTCGCGCAACCGCACGCCGGTGACGGCCTTCACCGGCTCCCTTCGGGCGAGGACCTCCTCGACCACATGGTTCCAGATGACCGCGATCTTCGGATGGGCGAACAGCCGATCCTGCAGGATCGGCTCCGCCCTGAAGCGGT
>NZ_BACT01000889.1:0-15704 GCF_000333255.1 Methylobacterium sp. B1
GATAGGTCCATGGCCAGCACGGCACAGCCAAGCTCGCGATCAGCACCCTTCTCATGGTCCAGTCCCCATGTCGCGCGCANCGCGCGCAGTTGTCCCGGTCCGGAGGCGCCACGCCGCCGCCGCAGCACGGCCCCGCGAGAGACCGCTCCCGAATCCTTGCGCCTTGGCGGATGCGACAGGATTTCAGCACAATTATGGTCGCGCTCCGACCGGATGTGCCCGGAAACGATCCGCGACCGCAATCGTTGTTGATGATCGCCGAGGAGGAGAGTGAGCGTGGCAGGATCGGACGAGGGCGCACAGAGCGGAACGCAGGCGCCCATCATGAGCCCCGCGCAGTCGCGGGCGGCCCGTGGGCTGCTCGGCTGGTCGCAGGCCGATCTCGCGGGCAAAGTGGGCCTGGACGAGCACTTCGTGCGGGATTTCGAGGGCGGCTACAGCGACCCGCCGAGCGGGCAGATCGAGGCCCTGCGGAGCGCCCTCAGCGCAGCCGGCGCGGTGTTCACCGACGCTCCGACCCTCGGCGTCCATCTGGCGGCCGGACCGGGCGTCGACGAGGGCACCCGCGCCGACGCGCTCACCACCGAGAACGATCGGTAACGCCCGCCGAAATTCCGGAACGCGCCGCTCATGGCGTGTTCAGGCGCAGAATCCGAGAACCAGGGACGCCCGACCCCGCGCACCGTCCTTGGAGCGTCCCGTGATCGATCTCGTCAGCAGCCCGTCGCCGCGCGACCGGCGTCCTGTCTTCGAACGGACCGGAGGCCAGTGATGCGCGCCGACGCCTTTCTGGCCGCCGCCGACGCGTTGCCCCTGGCGAGCCTCGATGCCCTCCTGGGGAGCCGGGGGCTGGTGGTCGTCGCGCCCCACCCCGATGACGAGAGCCTCGGATGCGGTGGCCTGATCGCAGCCGCCCGGGCGTCCGGGCGGCCCGTTCACCTCGTCGTGGTCAGCGACGGATGCGGCTCGCACACGCAGTCCCGCCTCTATCCGCCGGAGAAGCTGCGCGCCCTGCGCGAGGCGGAGACGCAGCGGGCCGGAGCGGTGCTCGGCCTCGGATCCGGGGACGTGACCTTCCTGCGCCTGCCCGACGCGCATGTTCCGAGCGACGGGCCGGAGGCCGACGCGGCTGCGGCGGCCGTGGCCCGCGCGGCCGCGGCGATCGGGGCCGGCGCGGTTTTCGTCACGTGGCGCCACGATCCCCATTGCGATCACAAGGCGGCCGCCGCGATCGTCGCCCGCGCCCGACCGCAGATGCCGGGAGTCCGGGTCTATGAGTATCCCGTCTGGGGCTGGACCCTACCGCCCGAGACCGAGGTCGGCCCAAGCCCGACCGGCCTGCGCCTCGACGTCTCCGCCTATCGCGAGACAAAGGCGCGGGCCGTGGCGGCGCACGAATCGCAGACCACCGACCTGATCGCGGACGATCCCCAGGGCTTCCGGCTCGAGCCCGCCATGATCGACCGGCTCTGCGGTCCCTACGAGCGCTTCGTCGCGATCCCCGCATGACCCGGCGGACCCAGACCCTGCCGGAGGATTACTTCCGCGGCATCTACGCCAGCGACCCGGATCCCTGGCATTTCACCTCTTCGCCCTACGAACGCGAGAAATACGCGGCGACGCTCGCGGCCCTTCCCCAGCCGCGCTACCGGTCCGCCTTCGAGCCGGCCTGCTCGATCGGCGTCTTCACCCGCGCCCTCTCGGAACGCTGCGCCCGGCTCCTCGCCACCGATCTCGTCCCGGCCGCCGCGGAGGCCGCCCGGGCGCGATGCGCGGATCGTCCCCATGTCGAGATCCGGCAGGGGACCATGCCGGCGGACTGGCCGACCGGGCCCTTCGACCTGATCGTCCTCTCCGAGTTCCTGTACTTCCTGGCCCCGCCGGATTTCGCCGAGCTCGTGCGCCGGGCCGGCGAGACGATCGCGCCCGGCGGGGACATCGTTCTGGTGCACTGGCTGGGCGAGACCGATTACCCGCTTTCGGGCGATGGTGCCGCCGATGGCTTCATCCGCCTCTCCGCCGCCTTCGCCCAGGTCCTGAGTCAGTCGCGGACCCCCGATTATCGGATCGATGTCCTGCGCGCCGGAGCCGCCTCGTGAGCATCGCGGTCATCACGCTCAACAAAGGTCGGCGCGCACACCTGACCCGTTCAACCAGTGCACAAAGCCTAAGATTACAGGCTGCTTGTTTGCAGGAACGCCGGCTTCAGCGTTTGATCCTGACATTTATCGTTTACTCGGTGAACTTCCGCCAGCCACCTTAAGCTGAAGTTGTTGGAGGAGTGACGAACGGCCGCTTTGGAGAAGCGCCTAAGGCGTTCCGAGCGACCGACTTTGGTCGCCAGCGGCCTTCAGCCGAGTGTCTCACACCGTAGCAGTGAAGGTTCAGCGCCGCATCTTCGTCCACGCGGCATCACTTGCCTCAGGCGAATCTCGCCGCTTTGGGAACGCTCTTGGTCAAGCCTCACACCAATGCGATTCGTTTGCAGCGGGGCCAGAAAGCGCTGCATTTGCAGTACGCTGCAATTCCGGCCGTTGGCAAAATTGTCGTGGATCTTCAATGGGCACGGCCAAACTGCCTGGCCTGGCGCGTATGCAACGGAAAGTTTACGGCCCTGCCCGGGACGACAGCCCCTGCGGCGATGTTCGGGCCGCCCGCGCGGCCGTATTCCTTACTAACCGTCCGGACGGTTCGGCCATTTTTGGCCAAATACCTTGTCTCCTGTGTTCTCAACGACTTCGCTGTTCTGTGGACTTGGTCCAGTTCGAACCGAATCGATTTCATCAGCCGCTACAGGTGCTTACCCCACTTAAAAAGTTTGGCCATCTTTGGCCAAGCCCTCGGCCATTTTTGGCCAAAAATCTCAACCGGTGATGGACGCATCCGAGCACCCGGCTTTCAGGTCGAAACGATCCGACTGAGAGATCATGCTCTTGGATGGCAAAGAGAATCGTGTCTCCGACCCGCAGGCGCGTCTGGGCCAGCATCCGGGTCGCCGGGCCGAAGAGCGGCCGGCCCGACAGCCCGCCGGTCTCCCGGGCGAGCCCCTGCTCGCGGAGGCTCGCCGGACGGGCCACGGTGGTGTTGGACACGACGAGGGCCTGAACGCCGCGCCGTTGCGCCGTTGCGCAGACCGCGTCGAGGGCGTCCAACGCCATGTCGGGGGCGATCTTCAGGAGGATCGCCGCGTCGGCACCCGCCGCGTCGCGGGCCTCGACCGTCCGGGCGAGCAGTTCGTCGAGGAAGGCCTCGCCCTGGAGGTCGCGCAGGCCCGGGGTGTTGGGCGAGGAGACATTGACGGTGACGAAATCGACCAGCGGCGCGAGGGCGGCAGTGCAGGCCGCGTAGTCGGCGAGGCGGTCGGTGGACTCCTTGTTGGCGCCGATGTTGACGCCGACGATCCCGGAGCGGCCTTTCCGGACACGCAACCGGCCGGCCACCACCGACACCCCCTCGCTGTTGAGGCCGAAGCGGTTGATCACCGCCCGGTCGGCGGTCAGGCGGAACACCCGCGGCCGCGGGTTGCCGGGCTGCGGTCGCGGCACCACCCCGCCCACCTCGACGAAGCCGAAGCCGAGGCTCAGCAACGCGTCGGGAACGCGCGCGCCCTTGTCGAAGCCGGCGGCGAGGCCGACCGGGTTGGGGAAGCGGCGCCCGAGCAGGTCGACGGCGAGCCGCGGGTCGTCCGTCGGCGGGCCAGCCGCCGGAAGGAGCGCCAGGGCGTGCAGCGTCAGGTCGTGCGCGCGCTCCGCGTCAAGGCGATGGAGGAGCGGCCGGACGAGCGGGAAGGCGGCGTCGATCATGCCGGCAGGATCCCGGCCGGAAATGCGTGCCGCCCGTCGCCTTCCAGCGGCATTTCGTCCACCGCGACCACGGCCGAGAGCGGCAGCGGACCGTAGAGGTGTGGGAACAGGTCGCCCCCCCGGGAGGGCTCGTAGCGCAGGCCGTCGTCGAGCGCCTCGGCCTCGACCGCAACGAGGAGCAGGTCGTCCTGTCCGGCGAAGTGTCGGGCGGCCGTCTCGGCGACCTGGGCGGCCGTCGAGAAATGGATGAAGCCGTCCTGGCGGTCGATCGGCGCCCCCGTGAATTGGCCCGCGGCCTCGGCCTCGCGCCACAGGGCACGCGGACAGATCTTGTAGATGAGCGGCATCGAAGCTCCCCGGAACCGACGCGTCGATAGAGGCGCCGGGCGCCGGCGGCAACATCGATGCGCTCTGCCGATTCGAGGAGCGATTGCAATCTGACGCCCGTAGTTCTACTTTCCTACAACTAGGCTGGACGTCACACAGCCCTGTCCGGACCGGCAGAGCGGATCCGGAAAGTAAATTGTCAAGTATCTCCGCGCGTACCCGGCGGGTTTTGAACGGACCCGGCGGACAAACCGTCTCCGTGCCCCCGAGGCAGCCGGATCCCGGCTGGTGAGACGGGGGTGCCGGCCCGCTGAGGGTGAGCCTCCGAGTCCGCGATGCTGTCGCACGAGCAGATCTGGAACGCCATCGACCGGCTCGCCGAGCGCCACGGCTACTCGGCCTCCGGGCTCGCCCGCCGCGCCGGCCTCGACGCCACGAGCTTCAACCGCTCGAAGCGCGTGGGCGCCGACGGCCGCAAGCGCTGGCCCTCCACGGAATCGGTGTCCAAGGTCCTGGCTGCGACCGGATCGAGCCTCGACGAGTTCCTGCGGCTCATCGAGGCGCGGGAGATTCCCGCCCGCACCATGGTTCCGCTGATCGGCCTGACGCAGGCCGGCGCCGGCCGCCTGTTCACCGACGAGGGCATGCCCACCGGCGGCGCGGGCTGGGAGGAGATCGAGTTTCCGGATCTCGGCGAGGAGCGGGCCTTCGCGCTGGAGATCCAGGGCGATTCCATGCTGCCGCTGTTCCGGGACGGCGACGTGCTGATTGTGTCGCCCACGGCCAGCGTCCGCAAGGGCGACCGCGTCGTGGTCCGCCTGCATGGCGGCGAGGTCCTGGCCAAGGAGCTGAAGCGGCGCACGGCCCGGACCGTGGAGCTGGCCTCCCTGAACCCCGAACACGAGGACCGAGTCCTGAATCTCGGCGAGATCGCCTGGATGGCGCGGGTCATGTGGGTGCGCCAGTAGCTGGTGCTCGCGGCGGCCGGCGCTTGGCCGTGACGCCGTTCATCGCTATCGCTGGCCCGTCGCGGACCTTCCGCATCCGCTGAGCGCGAACGCAGCATGGTGCAGCCCGGGACGGATCACAGTGCGGCCAGGGGGGAGCCGCTCGGCGGCGAGGCCCGCTCGCTCCTCGACGCGCTGCCGACGCCCAGCCTCCTGCTCGATCCGCAGGGCCGTGTCCTCCACGCCAACCCGGCCCTGGAGCATCTCGCCGGGTATCCGGCCGAGCGGCTCGCCGCGCAGGGTCTGGACCTTATGCTGGCCCATCGCACGACGGCGCTCGATCCCGCCGGCCCCGCGAGTCAGGAATTCCTGGCCGCACGCGCGGACGGGACCACCTTCTGGGCCCATCTGGACACGGCGCCGCTTCCCGGCACCCGCAACCGCATCGGCCAGATCCTCGACGTCACGGCGCGCCGCGAGGCCGAGGGGGCGCTCGCCCTCTCCCGCCAGCGCGAGGCACTGGGGCTGCTGACCAACAGCGTGGCGCACGAGTTCAACAACTTCCTGCAGATCCTGATCGGCTACATCGACGGGCTGAAACGTCGCCTCGGAGACCGGCAGGAGCCGTTCATCCAGCGGGCGATCGCCCGCTCAGCCGACGCCACCGAGCGGGCGGCGATCCTGACCCGGCACCTGCTGGCCTATTCCCGACGCATCGCGCCCGACGTCCGGGCGGTGGACCTCGACGCGATCGTGGCGGATCTCGCAGGCCGCCTCGAGCCCGATCTGCCGCCCGGCATCCGTCTCACCGTCGCGGCGACGCCTGGCCTGCCCCGGGCGATCAGCAATCCGACGCAGATCGAGTTCGCCCTGCGGCATCTCGTCGCCAATGCCTGCGAGGCCATGCCGTCCGGGGGAACGCTCACGCTGTCGACCTTCCGGATCGATCCCGGCGACCGGTCCTTGCAGCAGCCGGGCCTCGGCAGCGTCGGGATCGCGGTCGGGGATACGGGGCTGGGCATGTCGCCCGAGATGCTCACCCGGGCCCTGGCGCCGTTTCAGACCAGTCACGAGGCGGGGCGCGGCGCGGGCCTCGCGATCGTGCATGGGCTGATGAAGCGCCAGAACGGCACCATCACCCTCGACAGCCGCAGCGGGGAGGGGACCCAGGTGCGCCTCGTCTTTCCGGCGGCTCCCGAGCGCACTCTCCACTGAGCCGCCGGGTCCGACGCGCGGCGCAACGTAACCCCGGGCAGCGGGCGTTCGGCGTGCCCGGCTCGACCGGATCGCCGTTCTCCGCGTCCATGGACGGGGGGCGCTCCCGTGGAAAACGTCATCCCGGCGCCGTCGGGCAGGACTAAAACCCGAGCCGGGCCGTTCCCATATCGTCACTGGCGCTCCGCGCTCTTCGGTTCTCGTCCTCTGAGGCGTGTACATGTTTACTGAGATTTCGCGCCGCCGGCGTGTGGCCGCCCTCCTGGCGCTGGCCGCTGCGCTGACCGTCGCGGCGCCCGTCGTCGAAGCCCGTCCGGGCGGCGGCGGATCGTTCGGATCCCGTGGCTCGCGCACCTACACGGCCCCCTCGGCCACGCCGACGGCCCCGGGCGGCGGCATGACCATGCAGCGTTCGCAGACCGCGCCGTCCCCCGGCATGGGCAGCCCCGGCATGCAGGCTCCGGCCGCGCCCGGCCGGCGGTTCGGCGGCGGCTTCTTCGCGGGCCTGCTGGGTGCCGGCCTGATCGGCGCACTCCTCGGCGGCGGCTTCTTCGGCGGCCTCGGTGGCCTCGCCTCGATGATCGGCCTCCTGTTCCAGGTCGGGCTCGTCGTGCTCGTGGTGATGCTGGCCCTGCGCTTCTTCCGCCGCCGGAACGAGCCGGCCGGCGCCGGTGCCCCCTATGCCCGCTCGTCGCTCAACGACGAGCCCGGCGCGCGCGGCCCGATGGGCGGTGCTCCGGCCGGCCCCGCCGCCGGCATGTTCGGCGGTGGCCAGCGGCCGCCGCAGACACGCCCGGTCCAGATCGGCCCGGCCGACTATCAGGCGTTCGAGCGGCTGCTCGGCGACGTTCAGGATGCCTATTCCCGCGAGGATCGGGTGACGCTGGGCAACCTGTCGACGCCCGAGATGGTCGGCTACTTCGATGAGGAGCTGCGCAACAACGCGGCCCGCGGCGTGGTGAACACGATCTCGGACGTGAAGCTGCTGCAGGGCGATCTTGCGGAAGCCTGGGGTGAGGATCGCACCGACTACGCCACCGTGGCGATGCGCTACGCCCTCAAGGACGTGATGGTGGAGCGGGCTAGCGGCCGCGTCGTCTCGACGGATACGTCCGAGGCGACGGAGCTCTGGACCTTCCTGCGCCAGCCCGGGCGCGGCTGGGTGCTCTCGGCGATCCAGCAGACCCGCTGATTGCGCCGCGCTCCGGCCTCCGGGCCGGAGCCGCCGTGCAGGCTTTCAAGCCGGCGCCGCCCCCGCGGTGCCGGCTTTTCTGTGCGCGTCCCACCGGTTCGCCAGATCGACGAAGCCTGCCACCGGGATTTCCTCGGCCCGCGCCGTCTCGACAAGCCCGGCCGCGGCCAGCAGGATGCCGGGCTCGGGCGTCAAGGCCTTGAGGCTCTGACGCAGCATCTTCCGGCGTTGGCCGAAGGCCGCGCGGGTGACGGCTTCCAGCGCACCGGCGCGGCAGGGCAAAGGCTCCGCCCGCGGCACAAGCCGCACCACGCTCGACGTCACCTTCGGTGGCGGCACGAACGCCGAAGGGCTCACGTCGAACAGGATCTCGGCCTGGGTCCGCCAGCCGCAGAGCACGCCGAGCCGGCCGTAATCGGCCCGCTCCTCGGGACTGGCGACGATGCGCTCGGCGACTTCCCGCTGGAACATCAGCACGGCCTGATCCCACCAGGGCGGCCAGGCTTCACCGTCGAGCCAGCCGGTGAGCAGCGCCGTGCCGACATTGTAGGGCAGGTTGGCGACGATCCGGGCGGGCCCATCGCCCACCAGCGGCCGCGGATCGAAGGCGAGGGCGTCGGCGTCGACCACCTCGAGGCGTCCCGGATAATGGGCGGCGATCTCGGCGAGCGCCGGCAGGGCGCGCGGGTCGCGCTCGATCGCCACGACGCGGGCGGCGCCCTCGGCGAGGAGCGCGCGCGTCAGGCCGCCCGGACCGGGGCCGACCTCCACCACGGTCACACCCGCGAGGGGACCCGCTGCCCGGGCGATCCGCCCGGTCAGGTTGAGGTCGTACAGGAAGTTCTGGCCGAGCGCCTTCTTCGGCTCCAGGCCGTGGCGGGCAACGACGTCGCGCAGCGGCGGAAGACCGTCCCCTGCGCTCATGATGGCTCTCTCACAGCTCGTCCTCGGCGTCGAAGTGGTGGGCGCCCGGGGATCGCGGCCGCCCGGCATAGACGCTGAACGGGATGATTTCGGCACCGCCCAACGGACTGCTTCGCAGCGCCGCGTTGGCGGCCAGCCGATCGGCGAGGCGCAAAGCCGCCACGAGGCTGTCGGGCCGGGCGATGCCCTGACCGGCGATATCGAAGGCCGTGCCGTGGTCCGGTGAGGTCCGCACGAAGGGCAGGCCGAGGGTGACGTTCACGCCGTCGTCGAACGCGATGGTCTTGATCGGGATCAGGGCCTGGTCGTGCGTGGGCGCGAGGGCGACGTCGTAGGCGGTCCGGGCGCGGGCGTGGAACAGGGTGTCGGCCGGGAGCGGCCCGCGGATGTCGATGCCCTGTGCCCGCAGCCGCGCCACTGCGGGGGCGAGGACGTCGCGGTCTTCATGGCCGATCGTCCCGGCCTCGCCCGCATGCGGGTTGAGGCCCGCGAGGACGAGGCGCGGCTCCGGCAGACCGAACCGGTCGCGCAGGTCCCGGGCGACGATCAAGGCGGTCTCCTCGACGAGGTCCTGGGTGAGGAGAGCCGGCACGTCCTTCAGCGGCACGTGGATCGTCACCGGAACCACCGAGAGCTCCGGGCTCCAGATCATCATCACAGGCCTGGGCGGCGTCTGGCCGGGCGGCACTGAGAGGGCGGCCAGGAACTCGGTGTGGCCCGGATGGGCGAACCCCGTCCGGGTCAGCACGAACTTGGCGATGGGGTTGGTGACCACCGCGCTCGCGCGTCCGGCCTTCACGAACGCCACCGCCGCCGTGATCGACTCGATGGTCGCGCCGGCATTGACGGAATCGGGTACGCCCGGCTCGGCGGCGACGCGGGCGCCGCTCGGCAGCGACACCACCGGGAGGGCGCGCGGGAACACCTCGGCGGCGGTCTCGGGATCGACCTCGGCCACCGGAACGGGGCGGCCGAGGCGGTGGGCGAGGCGCTCGACGAAGTCCGGATCGGCCACGAGGAAGAACGGCGGCAGCGGCTCCGCGCCGCCCCGTCCGAGCCACGCGCTGAGCGCCAGCTCCGGACCGATGCCGGCAGGATCTCCGAGGGTGAGGGCGAGGGGCGGCATGGGCGGTCTATAGCGCCGGCGGGCCGCGGGCGCATCCTCGGCGCCACGGGTCCGAGCCGCCGGGGAGCGCGGGTCCACGGATAGTGGCTCCCGAGGCCCACAGACGCGGAGAGCGGGACTTTACCGCACCGAGGCGATGCCGTCCGCGGTGGTGGCGGTGCCGACGTTCTGGCGCAGATCCGCCTCACCCAGCGTCTTGAGTTCGACCCGCAGCAGGACGGTCTGGTTGCGCTCGCGGACGCCGGTGGCCGTCGCGATCGGGGAATTGATGTAGTTCAGCGAGACGGTGGTGCATTCGTCCTGATAGCCGCCGCCGAAGCTCGCCCCCGAGAGATAGAAGCGCCCCGGATTCTGGTAGATCGGCACGGTTCCGATCGGGTTCGCCAGATAGGAGCTCAGGGCATCCGTATAGGTGTTGCGCACGTCCAGGTAGTGCGTGAGGTCGACGAGCAGCGAGCCCGACACGAACCAGTTCGGCGTGATGTTGTAGGTCGCGGACGCCGTGACGCCTTCGCGATAATGGCTGTAGCCGAGCAGCGGCTGCGCCTCGTAGTAGGAATAGAAAGCCGACAGCGTCAGCGGCGCGAACGGCGCGAATCGTGCCGTCACGCCGGTCTCGAACCGCGCCACGTGGAAGTCGGCCTGGTTGAACCGGGCACGGCTGATGAACGTGATGTTCTGGTTCGGCGAGACCTGGAACCGGCCGACGAAGTCCGATCGCTGCGTCTCGAGCCCGGAATCCAGGCCGGTATTGGCGATGTCGCCGCGACGGAACGAGTTGACGCCCGCGAGCTGGATGGACTCGCCGAACAGCACGTTCGCGTACCAGCCGGACGGGGTCACGACGGAGTACTGGCCGCCGAGATTGGTGCGCACGCCGCCTTCGACCCGGTCGTAGCCCGAGAACTTGTCCCATTCGAACAGCGACGTGTCGTCGAAGACGAGGCTCTGCGCGTCCTCGTTCGGCAGGCGGCCGATCCGGGTCTCCGACGGGCGCGCGATGATCTGGCCGATCGGCTCCAGGGTGTGGACGCCGAGCGCGCCGAAATTGGCGACGAACGGGTAGCGGTAATCGAGGCCAATCGCCGGCATGACCCGGCCGGCGAAGCCGTCGTCGATCTTCGCCACCTGCGGCGCGAGATCGTTCTGGTAGCCGGAGAAGCTCGGATTGGTGAAGAACGCGTCCGTGCGCAGATACGCGAACGGCGTGAACTTCTGGCCCCAGTCGTCGATGAAGCTGCGGCGCCAGGACAGTTCCGCGGAGGCGCGGGTGTTGGTGCCGGCGAGCCCGTCGATCGCGCAGAGGCCGCGCTGGAAGACCGTGCAGGTCTGGTAGAGCGGGAAGCTGACGCCGTTGACGCTCGGCGAGAACAGGTAGCTCGAGGTCCGTGGCAGGCCCTGGTACTGCGTGGTCTCGCGGGTCAGGCTGGTGATGTTCGCCTGGAAGCGCACCTCGCCGCCGATCTCCGAGGGGCCATTGACCCGCTTGTCGTAGTCGATGACCGGGGCGACGATCGGCTGCTGCTTCTGCCAGTCGAAGCTCGACAGGCCCTTGAAGTAGTAGCCCCGCGCCTCGAACCACGAGCGGTCGCCCTGGCCGATCAGGTACGCCGTCGAGGTCGCCTCACGGAAATAGTCCGTGGTGATGTTCTGGTTGCGGATCCGGTAATTGTCGAGGAACCACTTGTCGGTGACACCGACGAGGTCCCAGCCCGTACGCCAGCGCGGGTTGATGTAGAACCGGCCCTGCGACTCCACCGAGCCGCGGAAATCGCGCTCGCCGGCGCCGAGGGGGCTCGGCAGGAAGGCCGAGGGCGTCGTCTGCGAGATGCCCGAAAGGCGGATGTTGTAGAAGCCGTTGTCGATCCGCTGGCGGAACTCGCCCTGCGCGAGCAGGCCCTGCCGGCTGAGCAGCGTCGGCGTCACCGTCAGATCGTAGTTTGGTGCCAGATTGATGAAGTAGGGAAGCGACACGCCGTTGCCGAGGGCGGTCGTCGTGATGAAGCGTGGCGTCAGGAAGCCGGTCTTGCGCTTCACCGTCGGATCCGGCGCCTCGAAATACGGCAGGTAGGCCACCGGGATCCCGGCGATCTCGAGCGTCGAGTCGTCGAAGTAGACCGTGTGGGTCTCGTTGTCGTGGATGATCTTCTTCGCCTTGATCTGCCACAGCGGCGGCGTCTCAGGGTTGTCCTTGCACGGCTCGCAGGCCGTGTAGCTGCCGGACTCGAAGCTCGTCTGCCCGCCGTTCAGGCGCTCGGCCCGGGGCGCGGAGAACCGGGTGCGCACGGTCTCGAACTTGCGCTGGACGGTCTGCTGGCCGCGGAAGGCATCCACGAAGCCGGTCTTGAAGTCGTCGGTGAGCTCCATGCGCGCGCCGGTCACGACGCCGCCATCGGCCTCGGTGAGGCGGACATTGCCCTCGGCGAAGACCCGGCCGGAAGTCCGGTCGTAGCGCACGCGGTCGGCCTGCAGGGTCCGCGGGCCGTAATGCAGCTCGGCGTTGCCCCGCGCCGTCACGGTGCCGTGGTCGTTGTCGTAGATCAGCTCGTCGGCCTCGACGAGGAGCTTGTCGCCGGGCTTGCCGGCCGTCACGGCGGGCAGGCCCTGGGCATGGGCGGACAGGCCCCCCGCCAGCGGCGCGGCGAGCGCCAGCACAGCTCGGAAACCAGCCTTCCGCAGGATGTCGGCGACCTTACGCAACGCGCGTCCCAACCCCTGTGACGTCTGCCGCCACCAACCTCAACACCCGTCTCCCGTCCCGCGAAGGCTCGCGGAAGTCAGCCGTCTTCCTGGTACAGAAGCGTGAGCGTACCGAGAAGACTGCCTACCACGGCCGGGAACCAGGCCGCCACCGGTGCGGCGACGAGTCCGGACGCCCCGAGCCCCTCCATGACCTGTCGGACCACGTAGAGAGCGAAGCCGGCCGCGACGCCACCGAGCACGAGTTTTCCGACACCACCAAAGCGGAAGAACCGTAAGGAAACGGTTGCGGCGACGATGACCATGGCCACGAACAGCAC
Source organism: Methylobacterium sp. B1 (assembly GCF_000333255.1). Lineage (NCBI taxonomy): Bacteria > Pseudomonadati > Pseudomonadota > Alphaproteobacteria > Hyphomicrobiales > Methylobacteriaceae > Methylobacterium > Methylobacterium sp. B1. Next base: position 12,555 of record NZ_BACT01000889.1, read on the forward strand.
CGGCCTTGCCCACAGGACATCGTACTGGAGCCGGTATCGGGTGGCGTCCAAACCGGCCCGCTCCGTCCGCGCGATCGTTGTGGGAAGTTGCCAGAAAGGCACAGATTCGGGGGGCGTGAACCCCTGACGCACCTGTGCGGGGTCGAGGTTCGAGGCGATCAGGTAGGTGTCGAACGACTCAGGGGGCATGTCCGGTGTGAGAACGCGCACATCGGAGAGTTCCCAGTAGCCGTCGTGCAGCGTGGCGCGGGCCGCGACGAGCTGCTCGGCGAACTTGCCGGCCGCGTCGAAGGTGAAGACCGACACGCCGGCGAGGGTGGTCGTGCCCTCGATGGCGGTCTCGGCGCGGAGGATCGCCTCGCCGTCGAGGCCCTTCTGGCGGATCCAGAGGTCCTTGCCCGAACTCGCCTTGGTGGATTTGGCGAAGATCTTCGCCTCGATCTCGGTGGAGCGCTGTTTCAGCAACGCCGAGACCGGGTTGTAGACGCCGACGGCCAGCGCACCGAGGGTGAGGGCCACGAAGAAGCCGGGCTGCAGGAACTGCCACGCCGAGATCCCGGCTGCCCGCGCGACCACCAGCTCCAGCTTGCGCGAGAGCTGGAGCAGGGCCGCCATGGAGCCGAACAGGATCGCGAAAGGCAGGACGCCCTCGGCCACCGCGGGGGTGCGATAGAGCGAGAGCTGCGCCATCAGCCCCGCGGAGGCGCCCTGGGCCTCGCCAGCGCGGCGGAGGAGCTCGACGAAGTCCAGGGTGTAGACCAGGGCGAACACGGTCACGAACACGCCGAGCACCGTGCGGAGGAACCGGGCGGCGAAATACCGCCCGAGGGTGGGGCCGATCAGCATCATCGGGTTCAGGCCGCCGGCGCCAGGCGCGGGCCGCGGAACAAGCCGCGCACGAAGCGGGCCAGGGCGGCGTTGAATGCGCGCACCCGCGGTCCGAAGAAGATCAGGAGGCTCGACAGGACGATCGCCAGAAGCGGCACGCCGTAGACCGCCCCCACGGCCGCCGGGCTGCGCGCGGCGGCGCTGACCGCCGCGAAGCCGCCGATGCGCAGGGCCACCACGGCGAGGATCGCCCCGGCGACCGCGACGCCGCGCCCCTGCCGTGTCGTGCGTGGGTCGCCCAGCGCCGCGAAGGCGATGAAGACCAGGGCCAGCGGGTAGAGACAGGCGGAAAGCCGGTCGTGCAGCTCCGCCCGGAACCGGCCCTTCTGCAGTTTGTAGTAGCCTTTGGTCGTGTCGGGGAACAGGAGCTGCGCCGTCGATCGCTCCCGGGGCTTGTAGATCGTGTCGGAATCCGGGGGCGCGAAGGCGGCGAGGTCGATCGTGTAGCGCTCGAAGGTCAGGATCGACGAATCGCGGGAATCCTTCTGCTGCTGATGGACGCTGCCGTTCTCCAGGATCAGATAGCTCTGTCCCTCGACGTCGGCCGCGTTGCCGCGCTCGGCGAGGTAGACTTTCGTCTTCCCGGCTTCACGCCGGTCCTGGATGAACAGCCCCTTCAGGGTGCCCCCCGGGCCGCGCTCGCGGAAGTGGAAGGTGATGCCGTTGTCGAGCTGGGTGAATTGCCCTTCCTTGACGACGTTCGCGATGAAGTCGCCGCGGACCCGGGTGATCACGTCGCGCAGCTCCTGGAAGCTCGCGGGCATCACCACCACCACCAGGAATCCCACCAGGAAGCTGACGAACAGCGCCAGGGTCAGGAAGGGGCGCAGGAGCGAGCGGGGCGGCATCCCGGCCGCCGACATGACGATCAGCTCGGAATCGCCGTTCAACTTGTTGAGGGCGTAGATCGTGCCGATGAACAGGGCGACGGGGGCGATCACCACCACAAGCGTCGGCAGGGACAGGCCCGTGACGAAGAGGAAGACCAGCAGCGTCTGGCCCTTGGCGGTCACGAGGTCGAGCTCGCGCAGGGCCTGCGTCAGCCAGATCGTGCCCGTCAGCCCGATCAGGCAGGCGAGGGTGGCGCCCAGGGCGATCCGAAAGATGTAGCGCTCGATCTGCCTCATCGTCCCGGCAGTCCCGCTTCAGCATCGTCCCGAAAGGTTGTGCCGGCTTTCGGGCAAAGACGATGCGAATCCAAAGCTCGAGCCCGTCGTGCCGGATCCTTCAAATCCGGCATGATGGTCCCATCCTCTTGCGCCCTCGGAGCGGCAGGGACCCGACAAAAGGGGCGATTCCAGGGCTGTCACGCCGCGTTGCGTTCTCCGTCTCAGCGGCTACACAGAGCGGATGGCCCGCGCCTCGGCGCGCGGGTACGTAGTACGGCTCCGGGATAACGGGCAGGGCGACGGGTATGGCGGACGGTATCGAGATCGGTTTCGGTCCCCTGGAGCAGAGCGGCCAGGGCCCCGGCGGATCCGGCGATCTCGTGGTCTTCGTCGGCGACGACCTGTCGCTCGGATCGGCGGCCCGGGAAGTGCTCGGCGCCTCCGGGGCGGATCTGGTGGCCCGCGCCGCGGCCTCCGAGAAGTTCAAGGGCCGCGCGCTCAGCGCCCTGACGCTGCCGGCCCCTTCGGGCGTCGGCGCCGACCGCCTCGTGGTCGTCGGCCTCGGCTCCGAGAAGGATCGGGCCAAGACCGACTGGCCGGCGCTCGGCGGCTTCACCGCCGGCAAGGTGGCGGGGCGGACCGCCCGGGTCGTGCTCGACTGGCCCGGCACGACGGTCACGCCGACGCAGGCCGGCGAGTTCGCCCTCGGCGCGCGCCTGCGGACCTACGCGTTCGACCGCTACAAGACCAAGAAGAAGCCCGACGCCGACGACAAGTCCGTCACCGTGCTGACCCTGCTGCTCGCCGATCACGGCGCGGCCGCCCGCGAGGGCGAGGGCGCCCGCAGCCTCTCCGACGGCGTGATCCTGGCGCGCGACCTCGTGAACGAGCCGCCGAACGTGCTCTTCCCGGCGGAATTCGCCCGCCGCGCCTCGGAACTCGCCAAGCTCGGCGTCGAGATCGAGGTGCTGGAGCCGGCCCGGATGCGGGAACTCGGCATGGGCGCGCTGCTCGCGGTGGCGCAGGGCTCGGCCCGCGAGCCGCGGATCGTGATCATGCGCTGGAACGGCGGCCCCGCGGCGGAGCCGCCCGTGGCCCTCATCGGCAAGGGCGTCGTGTTCGATTCCGGCGGCGTCTCGATCAAGCCCGGCGG
>NZ_BACT01000888.1:0-2386 GCF_000333255.1 Methylobacterium sp. B1
TCCTCCTCGACGCTGTCCCGCGGGATGCGGTCCTGCATCATCCTGCCGGACGATCCGGCTTGAGGAAGGATAACGCACGGATCCGGCCCGTGTTCAGGCCGGACGTGCCCCATTCGGCGCCGCCCGCCGCGCCGCGTCCCGGCGCAGGGCGGAGAGCACCACGAACATCAGGCCGGCGCCCACGGCGAGGCAGGCGGCCAGGAACAGCATCGGCACGAGGTCGCTCCGGGTCTGGTCGCGGATGAACGGCACCGCGTTCTGGGCGACGAAGCCGCCGAGATTGCCCACCGAGTTGATCGCCGCGATCCCGGCCGCCGCCGAGGCGCCGCGCAGGAAGGTCCCGGGCATCGACCAGAAGACCGGCTGGGCCGCGAAGGTCCCGGCGGCGGCCACGCACAGGCAGGCGAACTTCACGGCGTTGCCCGGCAGGACGACGGAGAGCGCGAGGCCCGCCGCCCCCACCAGCGCCGGCCCGACGACGTGCCAGGTCAGGGCATTGCCCTGCGCGCCCGTGCGGGCGGCGTGGCGCGGCACCCACCAGAGGGCGACGGCCGTGGCCATCCAGGGGATGATGTTGAGGAAGCCGTTGGTGAGGTTCGAGACGCCGAAGCCCTTGACCACGGTGGGGAGCCAGTAGCCCAGTCCGTAGGCGGCGAGCGGCAGGGAGACGTAGACCCCGGCGAGCATCAGCACCCGCCGGTCAAGGAGCGCCGCGAAGGGGTTGCCGTGGTCGACATGGCCGCCCTCCTCGCGCTCGGCCCGCAGGGTGCGGGCGAGCCAGTCGCGCTGCGCCTGCGACAGCCAGGGCGCCGTCTCGGGACCGTCCGGCAGGACCACCAGCACCACCGCGGCCATGAGGATCGCCGGCGCGCCGGTGGCCAGGAACACCCATTGCCAGCCCTGGAGGCCGAGGAGCCCGTCGAGGCCGAGCAGCGCGCCGCCCACCGCCGCGCCCACCGCGTTGGCCACCGCGCTGGCGATCATGAACCAGCCGATCATCCGCGCCCGGTGTCCTTGCGGGAACCACAGGGTCAGGGCGAACAGCACGCCGGGGAAGAAGCCGGCCTCCGCGGCGCCGAGCAGGAAGCGCAGCACGTAGAACATCGCCGTGCCCTGGGTGAAGCCCAGCAGGACGGTGACGATCCCCCAGGTGATCATGATCCGGGCGAACCAGATCCGGGCGCCGACCCGCTCCAGGAAGACGTTGGCCGGCACCTCGAACAGGAAGTAGCCGAGGAAGAACAGCGAGGCCCCGAGCCCGTAGGCGGTCTCGGAGAGGCCGAGGCTGCCGACCATCTCCAGCTTGGCGTAGGAGACGTTCTGCCGGTCGATATAGGCGATCAGGTAGAGCAGGCCGAGGAGCGGCATCAGCCGCAGGGTCACGGTGCGGACGGTGCTCGCGCCGAGATCCTCCCCGACGGGGGATTGCGTGGGGGGCATGGGGCGTTCCTCTGGCGCGTGCGGCCCTTCGTGGCGGGACCGGCATTACACAGAGTAATCCCTCGCGCGGCCCGCGCCTACCGGGCAAGCGCCAGGAGGCGGTCGCAGTCGACATGGGCCGCGATGTGTCGCGCGAGGCCGTCCAGCGCCGCCTCGACCCCGGCCTCGTAGCCCGGGCCGTCCGAGGCCGTCCCGAGGCGCGCGAGCCAGGCCGCCCGCTGGGCATCGTGGGCGAACAGGCCGTGCACGTAGGTGCCGGCCACGCGCCCGTCCGCCGAGACCGCCCCGTCCAGGCGCCCGTCGGCGAGGCGCAGGAGCGGCCGGGCGGCGTCGGGGCCCTCCGTCGCGCCGATATGCATCTCGTAGCCGGCAAAATGAACGCCGTCCGGCAGGCTCGTGCCGGTGACCGCCGCGAGGCGCTTCTCGGGGGTCATGACGGTGTCGACGTCGAGGAGCCCGAGGCCCGCCACCGTGCGGGGCGCGCCCTCGATCCCGTGCGGGTCGGCGAGGCTGTTGCCCAGCATCTGGTAGCCGCCGCACAGGCCGAGCACCCGCCCGCCCCGGCGGACATGGGCGCGCAGGTCGACGTCCCAGCCCTCCTGGCGAAAGGCCTCCAGGTCGTCGATCGTGGTCTTGGAGCCCGGCAGCAGCACGAGGGCGGCCTCGGCGGGGATCGGCGTGCCGGGCCGGACCAGCACCACCGACACGTTCGGCTCCGCCCGCAGGGGGTCGAGGTCGTCGAAATTGGCGATGCGCGGCAGCACCGGCACCGCCACCGTGACGGCTCCGGGCCCGCGCGACTCCGAGCCGGCGAGCCCCAGCACGTCCTCGGCCGGCAGGCGCGCGGCATCGGGGAAGTGCGGCACGAGGCCCAGAGCCGCCCAGCCGGTGCGCTCGGCGATCAGCCGCATGCCGTCGGCGAACAGGCTCGGTCGCCGCGAAGCGT
>NZ_BACT01000887.1:0-990 GCF_000333255.1 Methylobacterium sp. B1
CCGGTCCGCCGCAGGCGAGGGTCAGGGTCATGTCCTCACCGGCCGTGAAGCTGGCATAGTCGCTCCGGCGATCCGTAGTCTTGGCCGCAGTCTCGCCGGTCACCTTGTCGATCAAGGTGTCGCAGGATTGCGCCCAAGCCGTTCCTGAGCCGGCCGCGAGAAGTGTGAAGACGATCAGGGGGAAGAGTGCGCGCATTCCCGCGAGGTAGCGCGACGGCGCGCAAAGGCGAGCCAACCGGCGCTTCGGCGCCTCCGACCCGCCATGGTCCGGATCAGGCGGATTCGCCCCGTTGCGGGTCGAGAGCGGCCCCCGCGCCGGCGAGAAGCCGTCGCTTCAGGCGGGCGATGCCCTCGCGCTGCAACTCACTCGGTGGAGAATGCGCGCCAGCCACCTGGGTCAGCATCGCGATCAACTGCTCCCGCTCGGCCGGTGTCAGCGCGTCGCGCAGCAGCGGAGCCAGCGCGTCGGCGACGTGCGAGAAGGGAAGCCGCGCCTGCGTGTAGCCCCAGGCCCGCTCGAAGGTCGCCGAGATCCGCTCCACCTCCAGGGGCGTCTCCATGTATTCGAGGATCCGCGTCTTCTCGCTGGCGGTCAGGGGGCTGCCCGTACGGACCAGCTGAATCATCAGGATGATCGCGGCCAAGCGGGGATCGCGCACACGCTGCAGCGGCGTTCCGACGAGGTTCTCGAAGGTGGACACGGCGCGGCGCTGGAGCCCCTTCGTGTCCCGGTTGACCTCCTGCAGACCCTTGACGGTCCCGTGCGTCCGCAAGATCCAGAACAGTCCCGCAACGATGAGACCGATGAGGCCGAGCAGGATCGGCATGAACGTCCCCAGATCGAATCGATGCGGGACGGTCCCATGCACATCTCGATGTGTCAAATTGCCCGCCGAAAGCCTCCGGGGCACGGAATCATCATCTGATCTACAAAATTCCGATCGCATGACTTGCGCGCGGCTGGATTGTGCTTCGACGATCCATCGATCG
>NZ_BACT01000886.1:0-2038 GCF_000333255.1 Methylobacterium sp. B1
GCCCGGGATCACGCCGAGCGTCAGCTCCGGATACTGGGCCTTCCAGTCTTGGGCGGCGCCGGCAGGCCGAAGAGGGCGAGAGCCGCGGCGGCGCCGGCGAGAGTGCGTCGGGTGATCATCGTGTCGTCCTTCGTGACGGCGTAGGGCAGGAAGTTCGGCCGGCCGGAGGCCGGTCGGGCGTTTCCCGAATGGTTGTTGGGGCTTGGAGGGCCCGGATCAGGCGCCGAGGGCGGCCTCGCGGACCGGCCGCGCCGGCACGAGACCGGGCCGGCCGGGCATCGCGGCCCGCTGCTCCGCCTCGCGCTGCGCGGAATCGTCCAGCACCTCGCCGGCCTCCAGGCCGTAGAGCCGGCGCGCCACGTCCTCGGTGAGGTCGAACGGTCCGCCCTCGAACACGACCCGCCCGGCCGCGAGGCCCACGAGGCGGTCGCAATAGGCGCGCGCGAGGTCGAGGGAATGCAGGTTGCACAGCACCGTGATGCCGTAGCGCCGGTTCACGTCGGCCAGCGCGTCCATCACGAGCCGGGTGTTGCGCGGGTCGAGGGAGGCCACCGGCTCGTCGGCGAGCAGGATCTCGGGCTCCTGCACGAGGGCGCGGGCGATGGCCACGCGCTGCTGCTGGCCGCCCGACAGGCCGTCGGCGCGCTGGCCGGCGAACTCGCCCATGTCGAAGCTCTCCAGGGCGGCGAGCGCCATGGCCCGGTCTTCGGCGGACCATTGCCGCAGCAGGGAACGGTAGCTCGGCACGTGGCTGAGCCGGCCCATCAGCACGTTGGTCATCACGTCGAGGCGGCCGACGAGGTTGAACTGCTGGAAGATCATGGCGCAGCGGGCCCGCCATTCGCGCAGGTCGCGGCCCCGCAGGGTGGTGACCTCACGGCCGTCGTGGAGAATGCGCCCCGAACTCGGGTCCGCCAGCCGGTTGATCAGGCGCAGCAGCGTCGACTTGCCGGCGCCCGACCGGCCGATCACGCCGACGAAGCTGCCGGGCTCGATCCGGAGCGACACGCCGTCGACGGCGCGCCGGTCGCCGTACTGGCGCGTGAGATCCTCGATAACCAGCATGCCACCATCCGCCGGGGAATGGCCGCAGGTAAACGCCGATTTCACGACGATTGGATGACGAATACAGATCGGTTATGTTTGCCGGCGCAATTCTTACATTTTGATAGCCGGCTTAAACTTCATAGCGCTCGAGGAATGCTTCGATGGGCAGGCCGCGGAAATCCGGAAGCGCCCGGCGCAGCCGTTCGTGATCCCAGTCCCACCATGCCAGGCGCATCAGACGTTCGGCGACGGCCTCGGGGAAGCGGCGCCGGACCGGTTTGGCGGGATTGCCGACAACGATCGTGTAGGGTTCGACGTCGCGGGTGACGATGGCGCCCGCGCCGACCACGGCGCCGGTGCCGATGGTGCGGCCGGGCAGGACAACGACGCCGTGGCCGATCCAGACATCGTGGCCGATCGCCACCGGGCTCGCCCGGCGCCGGTCGAAGAAGGCGGGCTCGTCGGACTCCTCCGGCCAGTAGGCTCGTGCCCGGTAGGTGAAATGCGCCTGCGACGCGCGCTCCATCGGGTGGTTGCCGGGATTGATCCGCACGCTGGCGGCGATCGAGCAGAACTTGCCGATGGTCGTGTAGATCACCTCGCAATCCTGACCGATGTAGGAATAATCGTCGAGGATCGTCTCGGTGAGGCGGGTTCGCGCGCCGACCTCCGTGTAGTGACCGAGGCGGCAATCCACGACCCGGGCGCTGGGATCGCGTGCGGGTTCGAGTCCGAGGGGACGGTCAACCACGGGGCTCTCCGAAGGGCAGGCGCGCCAGGAGCCGGAACGGGCCGGACCCGTCCTGGGTCAGGAGGCACACGGCGTCGATCACAAGGGGCTCCGGCCCCGCGGCGGCGTAGGCCTCGGACAGGCGCCGGTGCCAGGCTTCGCGCTCCGCCTCCGGCAGGGCGTCGGTCAGGGTCATGTGGAAGCGGAAGGCCTCGAACACGTACGGTTAGCCCCAGCGCGCCAGCAGCGCCCGCCCGCGCG
>NZ_BACT01000885.1:0-226 GCF_000333255.1 Methylobacterium sp. B1
CCATTCCGGCGAGAAGGCGCAGAACGGCGTGTAGGAGGCGGCGCTGCCGGTCGCATCCGCCCGGAACGAGAAGATCGCCACCGGCAGGTCGTGGCCGAGGGCGAGGTCGGGCAGGTGCGGGTTGAAGTCCACCGGACCCTCGATCAGCACGAAGGCCGGCCGCAACGCCGCGATCCTGCGCCGGACGAGCCCGGCGCAGGCCGGGGAATGGTGGCGTACGCCGATG
>NZ_BACT01000884.1:0-1783 GCF_000333255.1 Methylobacterium sp. B1
CCGGAACCCGCCCCTGCGAGGTGAGCGTGTGCACCACCTCCGGCAACGCCTGGGCGAGCTGCGCGAGAAGCGTGTCCCGGTCCATCCCGGTCTGGCTCTGCAGGGTGTCCACCGTGTCGGGGCCGAGCGCCCGGGCGAGCTGGTCCGGGGCCACCGGGCGGTTGGCGCCGTGGCCTATCCAGGACTCGATCACGTCGCCGAGGCCGCCCTGGCGGAAGCGGTCCACCAGCCCGTCGAGGCCGCCGAGATCCCCGCCGACATCCCCCTGCCCCGCCGGGGCGGCGCGGCTCGGGGTCGGGGCGTCGCCGGGGCCGTCGAGCATGCCGGACAGATCCGAGAAATCGCCGGGCGGGAGGGACGGATCCGTCGGCCTCTCCGGGCCCCCGTCGCGGCGGCCGCCATACTGGTCCCAGCCGCCGATATCGCCCCCGTCGTCGGGGCGGCGTCCGCCGGCATCGGCGGGGTGCTGGCCGGGATCACGGCCGTAGGGGCCGGCGCCGCCGGAGCGGTCGGCCTCGGGGCCCGGCTCGCCCCGTCCCCCGCGCCCGAAGATGTCGCCGAAGCCGCCGCTGGCGCCCTTGGCCAGCAGCAGCATCAAGAGCGCCTTCACCAGGGGCGACATGCCCCCGGCGCCCTGCTTCTGCCCGCCGAACACCTGGCCCAGCACGCCGCCGATCGCCGATTCGAGCAGTCCCATGCGCGTCTCCCCCACGGTTCGGGCCGGACGGGCCCCGGCGGACAACCCTCGGGGGCGGGCGCGGGTTGCCTCGCTCAGCGGGCCGGAGGGGTGAGCGCGGCCTGCGTGGTGTGGGTGGCGGTGGTGGCGTCGGCGGGCTCGATCAGCGGCACCGTCGCGGCCGAGAGGATCAGTCCGGCCAGGAACAGGCCGGTGGCGGCGGCGCCGGCGCGGGGGCGCGGCAGGCGGACGGCGCGGCGTTTCGCGGGATGGGGACTTTCGACGGTCCAGGGCATCGCGGCCTCTCCGGGTTCGGGGCGGGCCCTCGGGGCCCTGTTGCCGGATGAACGCCGCCGGGGGGCGGACCGGTTCCCGAACCCTTAATCCCGGACGACGAGGCGGCGCCCCAGCGCCCCGAGGGCGCAGGCCGCGCAGTAGACCGGCAGGATCAGGCCCGCGCCGTCGAGCCACAGACCGGGCAGGCCCGGCACGAACCCGGCGAGCGCCGCCGCGGCCACGAGCCCCGCGACCACGCAAAGTCCCAGCGAGGCGGCGAGCCGGTCCGGCCAGCCGACCAGCGCCCCGACCACGAGGCCGAGCGCGGCCGCTCGAAGGCCTTCAGGGTCGCCTGGAGCGAGAAGCCGCCCGACTGGATCGAGGCCTGGATCTGGTTGCCGCTCGGAGCCGATGGGTTGATCGGGAACGGCAGGTTGTTGATCAGCGCCGGTGACGTCGCGGAACCGAGCGGGTTCAGCGCCGACCAGTTGCCGGTCATGTTGATCCCGAACTGCTTCAGGACGTTGCGCGACACCTCCACCACGGTGACGCGGAGCATCACCTGGTCCTTGTTGCGGATCGTGAGGTTGTTGATCACGGCGCCGCGCGCGCCCGCGGTGACACCGCCGCTCGGTGCCCCCGCGGCCCCCGCCGCGCCCCCGCCGCCCAGCCCCACGAACGCATTGGCGATGTCGATCGCCTGCTGCGCGTCCGCGGAGGATTTCACGACCCCGAGAGCAGCACCGAGGCCCCCGAGGAGCGCACGTCGAACCGCCCGCCCGGGATGCTCTGGGCGAGCAACTCGCGCAGGGTCCCGAGGTTGAAATCCCG
>NZ_BACT01000883.1:0-6582 GCF_000333255.1 Methylobacterium sp. B1
GCCCATTCCGAGTTTCGGCCGACACGGGCGGCGTTCGCGCGCCGAAAGGTGCCGGCGATCAGGACGCAACATGCGCGCACTCATCTTTCCCGGCCAGGGCAGTCAGGCGGTCGGCATGGCGCGGGACCTCGCGGAGGCCTTCCCGCAGGCCCGGGCCGTCCTCGACGAGGTCGACGCCGCCCTGAACCAGAACCTGTCGCGGCTGATGTTCGAGGGGCCGGTCGAGGAGCTGACCCTCACCGCCAACGCCCAGCCGGCCCTGATGGCGGCGAGCCTCGCGGTGCTGCGCGTGCTGGAGGCCGAGCGCGGTCTCGACCTCGAACGCGACGTGGCCTGCGTGGCCGGCCATTCGCTGGGCGAGTACGCGGCCCTCGCGGCCGCCGGCAGCCTGACGATCGCGGATGCCGCCAAGCTGCTGCGCCTGCGCGGCGAGGCGATGCAGGAGGCGGTGGCGCCGGGCGCGGGCGCCATGGCGGCGCTGATCGGCACCGATCTCGACTCCGCCCGATCCGTCGCCGAGGCGGCGGCCGACGAGGCCGGCGGCGGCGCGGTCTGCGACGTCGCCAACGACAACGGCGGCGGCCAGGTGGTGCTCTCCGGCGACCGGCCGGCCGTGGAGCGCGCCATCGGCATCGCCACCGGCCGCGGGATCAAGCGCGCCGTGATGCTCAACGTCTCGGCGCCGTTCCACTGCCGCCTGATGGCCCCGGCCGCCGAGGCCATGGCCCGGGCGCTGGCCGCCGTCGCCCTGAAGGCCCCGCGCGTCACCCTCTACGCCAACGTCGCGGCCGCCCCGGTCTCCGATCCGGAGGCGATCCGCACGGCCCTGGTCGAGCAGGTCACCGGCACCGTGCGCTGGCGCGAGAGCGTCGCCGCCATGGCGGCGACGGGCGTCGACCGGTTCTACGAACTCGGCGCCGGCAAGGTGCTGACCGGCCTCGTCAAGCGCATCGCCCCCCAGGCGAGCGCCACGGCGGTCGGCACGCCCGCCGACGTCGCCGCCTTCGCGCTCTGATCCGACAGGAGCCCCGCATGTTCGATCTCACCGGCCGCAAGGCCCTCGTCACCGGCGCGACCGGCGGCCTCGGCCAGGCGATCGCCCGGGCGCTGCACGCCCAGGGCGCCACCGTGGCGCTCTCGGGTACGCGGCCCGCGGCCCTGGAGGCGCTCGCCGCCGAACTCGGCGAGCGCGCGAGCCCCGTCGCCGCCGACCTCTCCGACAAGGACTCGGTGGAGGGCCTCGTGCCGGCCGCCGAGGCCGCGATCGGCCCGCTGGACATCCTCGTGAACAATGCCGGCATCACCCGCGACAACCTGTTCATGCGGATGAAGGACGAGGAGTGGGAGCAGGTGATCGCCGTCAACCTCACCGCCGCCTTCCGCCTGTCGCGGGCCGCCGTGAAGGGCATGATGCGCCGCCGCTCCGGGCGGATCGTCAATATCGGCTCGGTGGTCGGCAGCACCGGCAATCCCGGCCAGGGCAACTACGCCGCCGCCAAGGCCGGCCTCGTGGGCATGACCAAGGCGCTCGCCGCCGAGGTCGCCTCGCGCGGGATCACGGTCAACTGCATCGCCCCGGGCTTCATCAGCTCGCCCATGACCGACGCCCTCAACGAGAAGCAGCGCGAGGGCATCCTCGCCCGCGTGCCCGCCGGGCGGCTCGGCGAAGGCTCGGAGGTGGCGGCGGCCTGTCTCTACCTCGCCTCCGCGGAGGCGGCCTACGTCACCGGGCACACGCTGCACGTGAATGGCGGTATGGCCATGTACTAGTGTGCGAAGACCGGTCTCGAACCGGCGACGATCGCGCGCGAATCACCCCCGCCGACACGCAAGTGCCACACCCATGAAGGCTTTCTGAACGGGCCCTCGCCAGGGCGGGAACCCTGTGCTACCACGCCCCGCAGCCGTACAGGGGGTTGACGGTTCAGCGGGTTTTCAGTCCAAGGCCCTCCGGCGGGGGCGTCCCGGCTCACGCGCCGGTTCACCTCAGAAGCACGCGCGATCGGACACCGGCCCGTCACAACAAGCCCGCAAGGGCGCGACGCGGCCACGGCACCACCCCGAGAAGACTGACAGACCAAAAGGACGAGGACGGAAGACCGATGAGCGATATCGCTGAGCGCGTGAAGAAGATCGTCGTCGAGCACCTGGGCGTGGAGCCCGAGAAGGTGGTCGAGAGCGCCAACTTCATCGACGACCTCGGTGCCGACAGCCTCGACACGGTCGAGCTGGTCATGGCCTTCGAGGAAGAGTTCAACGTCGAGATCCCGGACGACGCTGCCGAGACCATCCAGACGGTCGGCGACGCCGTGAAGTTCCTGGAGAAGAACTCCGCCGCCTAAAGGCGCCGGGGACCGGGTTTGACGCGGCGCGGGTGAGGCGAAACAGCCCCCGCGCCGTTATGCGTTTCAAGGCTCGGAGGCGTGACGGGTCCCGCCGGGACCGATTCCGCCGCCGAGGGCGTTAGGACGATGCGCGACCGCGGCTCTGCCGGCGGGGCTGCGCCTCAAGACGGGACAGGGCACATGCGGCGGGTGGTGGTCACGGGTCTGGGGATGGTCACGCCGCTCGGCTGCGGAGTGGAGCACACCTGGAGCCGGCTGATCGCGGGCGACAGCGGCGCCGGCCCGATCCGCGGCTTCGAATCCGCCGACCTGCCCTGCCGGATCGCCGCGCAGGTCCCCTTCGGCGACGGCACCGACGGCACCTTCAACCCCGACCTCGTGATGGAGGTGAAGGAGCAGCGGAAGGTCGATCCGTTCATCGTCTACGCCATGGCGGCGGCCGACGAGGCCCTCAAGGATGCCGGCTGGGCGCCGAAGAGCCACGAGGACCAGTGCGCCACCGGCGTGCTGATCGGCTCCGGCATCGGCGGCATCGGCGGCATCTACGACGCCTCCGTGACCCTGCACGAGAAGGGGCCTCGCCGGATCTCGCCGTTCTTCATCCCGGGCCGGATCATCAACCTCGCCTCCGGCCAGGTCTCGATCGCCCACGGCCTGAAGGGCCCGAACAACGCGGTCGTGACGGCCTGCTCCACGGGCGCCCACGCCATCGGCGACGCGAGCCGCCTGATCGCGCTCGGGGACGCCGACGTGATGGTGGCGGGCGGCGCCGAATCGCCGGTGAACCGCCTCTCGATCGCGGGCTTCTCCGCCTGCCGGGCGCTGACCACGGGCTTCAACGACACGCCGGAGAAGGCCTCCCGCCCCTACGACCGCGACCGCGACGGCTTCCTCATGGGCGAGGGCGCCGGCATCGTGGTGCTGGAGGAGTACGAGCACGCCAAGGCCCGCGGCGCGAAGATCTACGCCGAGGTGGTGGGCTACGGCCTCTCGGGCGACGCCTACCACATCACCTCCCCGTCCCCGGACGGCGACGGCGCCTTCCGCTGCATGAGCGCCGCGGTGAAGCGGGCCGGGATCTCGCCGTCCGAGATCGGCTACATCAACGCCCACGGCACCTCGACGCCCATGGGCGACGAGCTGGAGCTGAAGGCCGTGGAGCGGCTCCTGGGCGATGCCGCCGCGAACGCCACCATGTCGTCCACCAAGAGCTCGGTGGGCCACTTGCTGGGTGCGGCCGGCTCGGTCGAGGCGATCTTTTCGATCCTCGTCCTGCGCGACAACGTCATCCCGCCGACCCTCAACCTCGACAACCCCTCCGTGCAGACCCAGATCGACCTCGTGCCGTTCGAGGCGAAGCGGAAGCGGGTGGATGTGGTGCTGTCGAACTCGTTCGGGTTCGGCGGGACGAATGCCAGCTTGGTGATGCGGCGGCTTGTTTAGTTCTGTTCAAGTCATCAGGCGACTATCACCGCCGAAAAATGCGTCTAGATCTTCTTTTTCGAATCTATTCAAAAGATTTTCTAGTCTTTGGACCTCATCTTTTTCGACTACATCTAAACCGACCGAGGTCATTTTTACTTGTAGGGCAGCCAATTTTAGCGCTAAATGAACGGGTTTATTCCTATCTCTGAGTCGCTGCCAGGTTCCGAGGGCTGCTGCATAGTCACCCTCCGAACTCTCTAGTTTGCACTTAAGTCCAATTTTGATATCAAAATAACGTCCATCCCTAAATCTCTCAAGTTCAGCTAGGCGGATTCTAGCCTCTTCAAATTTACTTTCAGCGATTGATGCTTTGATAAGCTGAGAGGTAATAGCAAAATTAGGGCTCGATGCTTCCTTATAAGCTGCTGACGCAAACTCGTAAGCATCTTGATATTCTCTGAAACGGTAGTGAAAGGTTGATTTGCGATGCAAGTAGAATTCGAGTGAGTCGACGGCGGCCAAGGTCATAAGGCGTCGTTCAGCAAGCGGCCGATCTGCCGCCTTTAAGGCAATCAAAATTTCCAAATCGACGACGTACTTGTTGTCCGCATCATTCTCGTGAGCCTTGGAAATGCTACTTTTTGCCTTATCAATCTGACCGAGCTCAATATAACAGTGAGCCAGCTCACGGTGTACAGCCGCCCCGCGCCGACCCTCCTTAACTGCTCTTTCGTATGCTGATGCCGCGCCATCAAAATTTCCAATTCTGCGCTGCTTAAATCCTTCAATAAAGTAATGATCGCGCAGAAATCCAATGTCTTTCAGTCTTTTTATTAAAATATCTGCCGAATTGTAATTCTCCACTTGAATATAGGCACGAGCTAAATATGACATCACATCAACGTTATCTGCCCTTTGTTCAAGAGCAAGCCTGCCAAATGAGATGCTTTCGTCGTATCGTCTATTGTGGTATAATTCTTTTGCGACATTGATAAAGTCAGATGTTAGAGCTATGCCTCGCTTATCATTCATATTCCCTGATAGACTATTTGCTCTGAATAGCGCTCTTCCAAGCGCTATTCGTTCCTGGTTATCTTCAAGAGATTGAACATAGTCATATATTGCATCTGATAGATCGGCATGATCATTCCACTCCTGTCCGAATAAACGAACCGCGGCGTTCTGGAGTGGGTCCGATATTTTGAGGAGCTTATCTTGTGGCAAAACGAATGCAAGATCAAAAAGAAGACTGAGCTCGCTATTGATTGCTTCAGCATCGAACTTTATTGTATTAGCCAGAACGCTAAGCGGTAGTGGAGAATACAGCGCCAAGATGTATAGAATAATTTTTTGAGTTGAAGTGAATTTGTCCCCACTTTTTTCGATTTCTCTAAGCATGAAAGCCGTCGTAAAGTCCACTAACTGTGATTTCGAATGTATCAGACGTTGAATTTCTCCTCGCCTTGAAACTTCGGCAACAAAATTTACAGCTGGTGCATATCCATGAATGTATGCCACAAGATCTCGGATATCAGAGTCTGATAAATTAATATTAATCTGACTGAGATTCCGCCGCAGCAAGCGCGACGTGTCATCATTAGATAAAGGACCAATCCGTATACTTGGTATGGCATCCACACCAAGGTTATTTGACGGCCTGCGGCGACTTATAATTACTGCTCTGGCGCCGTTTATGTTTTCAATCCGTTCTATAATCTCTAGTACTTGACTCTGTACAAAGCCGTCATTGTCGAGAAATCCACCTTCATCATTAAAAACAATCAATTCACGAGCAGAGGAGATCGATTGAATGACTTCATCAAGAGATGCCTGAATCTCTATTTTGGACATCGCGGAAAATTTCTCTAATTTTCCCGACAGCAATTCATCAGACTTAGAGGGATATAAATTTTCATGAAATAAAAACGCAATTTCATTTAGGCTGCTCCCTTCGCCCAAAGCAATCTCGATTTGCTTCGGAAGTCCAAGAAGATTTCCCGAGATTTGTCTAATGATACTCCGTCGTCCGATCCCATTTTGGCCATATAAACAAAACGTTGAAGGTTCTCTTGAGCCTGAAGCTGGGGCAATAATATCTTCAATCTTCTGAATTTCCTCCCGACGACCAACAAACAAAGACGTTTGCCTGTCAGCGACATTTTTGAACACAAATCGATGAATCTCTCTATATATTTGTGATGGTGATCTGCTTTTAAAATATAAATTATTCCTCATCCACTTTGGGATATCATTTGTAGATATACCCGAGTCTATTACAATAGTGTGGACCTTATAACTACTTTCTCGAATTTTTCGATTAGCTGCCGCATCGATCTCAACGCGAACCCATTCTGAACCCAAAGATTCTTTGCTGACAAAAAATACAAAAGAATCTGCTTGATCCATTCCGTCTCTTATTGATTTGGAAATATCTTCGCCAAATTCGAAGTTATAGGCGTCAAAAGTGACAAACGCTCTTCCAAGCCTATTGGCTACTTCAGATACAATGGCCTTGTCTTTTGAGGAGTGAGACAAAAATACCTTCATAGGCGATATATCCTAGGAGATGGACAATAAGCTCCGAGTCACCAAGCAATATATGCCTTTGGTTAGCTGGCGCAACTTAAGGTCAGCGTTTGTGGTGATGAGGCCTTGAGATCAGCGCGTTAGCTGCTTCGTGCAGAGCCTGAGCGAGCTGCGACAACACTGCCTCATGGCCGACCCGACTCGTGGCTTAGAGTGGTCCGACACTTCGGGATCCTAGGCCCGAGCAAGCATGTTCAACGGCGATTCGCGTTTTGCGCTATGGCTG
>NZ_BACT01000882.1:0-2996 GCF_000333255.1 Methylobacterium sp. B1
GGGGCCAGGCCGTGCGCGGGCACCCGGCCTCAGCCGTTGACGCGTTCCACGCTGTTGACCGGGCGCTTGCCGCGCAGCTCGGCGATGATCGCGTTGAGATGCTGGAGATCCCAGACCGACAGGTCGATCGTGATGTCGGTGAAATCCTGGGTGCGCCGCTTCATCGAGATGTTGTCGATGTTGCCGTCGTGGTCGGCGATCACCTGGGCGATCTGGGCGAACACGCCCGGCTCGTTGATCGACTTCAGCGCCAGCCGGGCGGGGAAGCGCTCGCCGCCCAGCGCCTCCGTGTCCCAGCGGACGTCCAGCCAGCGCTCCGGCTCGTTGTCGAAGGCGGCGAGGGCCGCCGACTGGATCGGGTAGACGGTGACCCCGACGCCGGGGGTCAGGATGCCGACGATGCGATCCCCCGGGACCGCGCCGCCATTCGGCGCGAAGGTCACGGGAAGGTCGCCCGCGAGGCCCCGGATCGGGATCGCGTCGCTGCGATCCTCGGCGCCCTCCTTGCCGTCGGCGCCCTGGAAGGTGAGCCGCATGGTCTGGTCGGCCGAGCGGACCAGCCGGCCGGCGCCGTTGGCGGCCCCCTGCGCGGGGGAAGGCCGGCGCTCGTCGCGGTGGTCGGGATAGACGGCGCGGACGACGTCGCCCGAGAACATCTCGCCCCGCCCCACGGCGGCGAACACGTCCTCGGTGGTGGCGCGGGCGAGCCGCGGCAGGGCGCCGCGCAGCTTGTCCTCCGAGAAGGTCTTGGCGGCGCGCTCGAAGGCCCGGTCCAGGATCTGGCGGCCGAGGCCCGCATATTGCCGGCGCACGGCGGCCCGGGTCGCCCGCCGGATCGCCGCCCGCGCCTTGCCGGTCACGACGAGCGATTCCCAGGCGGCCGGGGGCGAGGCGCCGTCGGAGCGGCTGATCTCGACCTCGTCGCCGTTGGCGAGTTCGTGCAGAAGCGGCGCCATCCGGCCGTTGATCTTGGCACCCACCGCCGTGTTGCCGACGTCGGTATGCACGGCGTAGGCGAAGTCGATCGGCGTGGCCCCCCGCGGCAGGGCGATCAGCCGGCCCTTCGGGGTGAAGCAGAACACCTGGTCCTGGAACAGCTCCAGCTTGGTGTGCTCCAGGAACTCCTCCGGGCTGTCGCCCTCGGCGAGGAGTTCGATGGTCCGGCGCAACCATTGGTAAGCGCCGCTCTCGCCGGCGAGCCGCGGATGCACGCTGCCCTCGGCGCGTCCCGGATCCTTGACCAGCTCGGCGCCGACTTCCTTGTAATGCGCGTGGGCCGCGATGCCGTACTCGGCGATGTCGTCCATGGCGCAGGTGCGGATCTGCAGCTCGACGCGCTGGCTCTTCGGCCCGATGACCGTGGTGTGGATCGAGCGGTAATCGTTCTGCTTCGGGGTCGAGATGTAGTCCTTGTAACGGCCCGGAACCATCGGCCAGCTGGTGTGGACGATGCCCAGCGCCGCGTAGCATTCCTGCACGGTGTTGACGACGACCCGGAAGCCGAAGATGTCGGAGAGCTGCTCGAAGGCGACGGACTTGCGCTCCATCTTCGACCAGATCGAGAAGGGCCGCTTCTGCCGGCCGCTCACCTCCGCGGTGATGCCTTGCGCGGCGAGCTTCTCGGTGAGCACCTGCGCGATGGTCTCGACCACGCTCTCGGACTTGGCGGTGAGCCGCGCCAGCCGCTGCGTGATGGTGGCGTAGACCTCCGGCTCCAGGTTGCGGAAGGCCAGATCCTCCAGCTCCTCGCGCAACTCCTGCATGCCCATGCGGCCGGAGAGCGGCGCGTAGATGTCCAGCGTCTCCTGCGCGATGCGGTGGCGCTTGTCCTCCCGCATGTGCTGGAGGGTGCGCATGTTGTGCAGGCGGTCGGCGAGCTTGACCAGCAGCACGCGGACATCCGCCGCCACCGCGAGCAGCAGCTTGCGGAAGTTCTCGCCCTGGGCCGCCTGCTTGGAGACGAGGTCGAGGCGCTTGAGCTTGGTCAGGCCGTCGACCAGGGCGCCGATCTCCGGCCCGAACAGCCGGCGGATCTCCTCCAGCGTCGCCTCGGTATCCTCCACGGTGTCGTGCAGGACCGCGGCCACGATGGTGGCGTCGTCGAGGTGGAGGTCCGTGAGGATCGCGGCGACTTCGAGGGGGTGGGCGAAGAACGGGTCGCCCGAGGCGCGCTTCTGCGTGCCGTGCGCCTGCATGGCGTACACGTAGGCGCGGTTGAGCAGCGCCTCGTCGGCGGCCGGATTGTAGCGCTTGACCCGCTCCACGAGCTCGTACTGGCGCATCATCCGCCGGGACGGGGCCGGGGCTTCCTGGGTCGTGCGTGGGGTCGGGATCACGCGCGATTGTTCCGCAACCGCCGGGCCGGCGCCAGCCCCCGGCGGGGGAAAACCCTCCGGCGCCGGGCCGGCCTCGGAACGAGAGAACCCGGCGTCTCCGCCGGGTCCGGTCTCGGTCAGGTCGTGCGCGTCCAGGCCCACGGTGTCCGGCTCACTCGCCCTCGTCGTCGGTCTCGACCGGCGGGGCGAGGTTCTCGAGGCCGCGGAGCAGATCTTCCTCGCTCATGCGGTCGAACTGGACCGCCGCGTCGTCGCTGGAGGACTGGGGCGCCACCGCGGCGGCGGCCGGCGAGCTCGACAGCAGCGGCACGGTCTCGGCCTCGGGCTCGTCCACCTCGACGTATTTCTGCATCGAGTGGATCAGCTGCTCCTTGAGGTCGTCGGCCGTGATCGTCTCGTCGCCGATCTCGCGCAGGGCCACGACGGGGTTCTTGTCGCGGTCGCGGTCGATGGTCAGGGGGGCGCCGGCGGCCAGGAGGCGGGCCCGGTGGCTCGCCAGCAGCACCAGCTCGAAGCGGTTCTCGACCTTCTCGATGCAGTCTTCGACGGTGACGCGCGCCATGCGGGGCGGCTCCTTGGGCTTGAGCGACGGAAGATGTCGGGTATGGCGCCACTCTACACGGGAAGCCGTTGTGCAACAAGCACAAGCGGTTGCGCCGG
>NZ_BACT01000881.1:0-3190 GCF_000333255.1 Methylobacterium sp. B1
ACCGGATCGGCGGCCTTCTCGGCGCTCAGGACCTGCGCGGTGGAGAGGGCGGCATCGCTCGCGGGCGGCGTCGGCTGCGTCGCGGCGGCGTCCGGGCCGGCCGGGCCGCAAAGGGCGACGCCGACGGTGGCGATGAACGCGGCGGCGGCGAGGGTCGTGCGCTTCGGAGCAGGCACCTTGGGAGTGGGCGTCGTGGCCGCGGATCGGATCACGGAGTCCCCCTGCTGCTCACCGGGGCGGGAAAGGCCGAGGATCGGGCGGAGACCATAAAGATCGCGTTAACCGTCGCGACGATCTGTTTGCGCGCCGTGGCGCGATTGCCTATGTCTGCCCGTCCGCGCCCGTAAGGTGCGGACCACGCACGGCGCCGAGAACGCCGGAACCCCAGCAGGGACCCTTTGGGACGCCTGAGATGACCGAGATGACCGGGAGCCGCCTGCGGGGCTCGCTCACCGCGCTTGTGACGCCGTTCCGCGACGGCGCCTTCGACGAGGACGCCTTCCGGAAACTCGTGCGCTGGCAGATCGAGCAGGGCAGCCACGGCCTCGTGCCGACCGGCACCACCGGCGAGAGCCCGACCCTGACCCATGCCGAGCACGACCGGGTGGTCGAGGCCTGCATCGACGAGGCGGGCGGGCGCGTCCCGGTCGTGGCGGGGGCGGGCTCCAACTCCACCGCCGAGGCGGTCGAGCGGGCGCAGCATGCCGAGCGCGCGGGAGCCGACGCCGTCCTCGTGGTGACGCCGTACTACAACAAGCCGACGCAGGAGGGCCTCTACGCCCACTTCAAGGCCGTCAACGATGCGGTCGGCATTCCGATCATCATCTACAACATCCCGCCGCGTTCCGTCATCGACATGAGCGTCGAGACGATGGCCCGGCTCTTCGCGTTGAAGAACATCGCCGGCGTGAAGGACGCGACCGCCAAGATCGACCGCGTCAGCCAGCAGCGACAGGCCATGGGTGCGAGCTTCATCCAGCTTTCAGGCGAAGATGCGACGGCGCTCGGCTACAACGCCCAGGGCGGCCACGGCTGCATCTCGGTGGTGGCGAACGTCGCCCCGCGTCTCTGCGCCGACCTCCAGGAGGCGACGCTGTCGGGGGACTACGCCAGGGCGCTGACCCTCCAGGACAAGCTGTTCCCGCTCCAGACCGGCCTGTTCGCCGAGGCCAACCCGGCGCCGGTGAAGTACGCGCTCGCCCGGCTCGGCCACATGCAGGAGGAGCTGCGCCTGCCGCTCGTGCCGGTGACGGAGCCCACGAAGCGCATCGTGGACGACGCCTTGCGGCATGCCGGGCTCCTGGTCGACTGAGAGGCACCCGCATGGCCCCGAAACCGGAGCCCAGCCGGCGGATCGTCGCCGACAACCGCGCCGCGCGCTACCACTACACCATCGAGGACACCCTCGAGGCCGGCATCGCGCTGACCGGCACCGAGGTGAAGTCCCTGCGCGGCGGCAAGGCGACGATCGGCGAGGCCTATGCCGGTCCCTCCGGCAACGACCTGATGCTGTTCAACGCCTACATCCCGGAATACCTGGAGGCGAACCGCTTCAACCACGACACCAAGCGCCCCCGCCGGCTGCTGCTGCACCGCCGCCAGATCAACAAGCTGATCGGCGCGACCCAGCGGCAGGGCTACACGGTGGTGCCGCTCAAGATCTACTTCAACGACCAGGGGCGGGCGAAGGTCGAGCTGGGCCTCGGCAAGGGCAAGCAGGCCCACGACAAGCGCGAGGCGGTGAAGGAGCGCGACTGGCAGCGCGACCGGGCCCGGCTGCTGCGCGACCGGGGCTAGGTTGCGGGCCTAGGTCCCGGGACCGGTGGGGCTTAGCCGGATGCGCCGGGGGCGCGGACAGGATCGCCTTGGCGGCGATCCCGCGCCGTCGCATGATCCCGCCTCCGCCGGTGCGGCGGCCCGGACTCGCGCATACGAGGTGCGGCCCATGCCATCCAGCCACGACGTCCTGCCCGACGACCTGCCCGTTCCCGTCGACGACGGCGCGGCCGCCCATCTCCGCGGGATGCGCCTGCCCGACGTGGCGCTCACCGCAACGGATGGACGCACCGTCTCGCTGGCGCGGCTCTCCGGGCGCACGGTCGCCTACGCGTATCCGCGCACCGGCGAGCCGGGGAAGCCCGGCCTCACCCCCGACTGGGACGCGATCCCGGGCGCCCGGGGCTGCACGCCGCAGGCCTGCGATTTCCGCGACCACCACGCCGAGCTGAAGGCCCGGGGCGTGGCCCAGGTCTTCGGCCTCTCGACCCAGACGAGCGCCTACCAGCGGGAGGCGGCCGAGCGCCTGCACCTGCCCTTCCCGCTCCTCGCCGACCCGCACCGGGCCTTCGCCATGGCGGCGCGCCTGCCGGTCTTCGAGGCCGGCGGCGCGGTGCTG
This sequence comes from Methylobacterium sp. B1, assembly GCF_000333255.1. Taxonomy (NCBI): domain Bacteria; kingdom Pseudomonadati; phylum Pseudomonadota; class Alphaproteobacteria; order Hyphomicrobiales; family Methylobacteriaceae; genus Methylobacterium; species Methylobacterium sp. B1. The sequence continues at coordinate 2,396 of NZ_BACT01000881.1, forward strand.
CTGCGCCGCCTGACCCTGGTGATCGACGACGGCGTGGTGAGCGCGCTGTTCTACCCGGTCTTCCCGCCGGACCAGAGCGCCCGGCAGGTTCTCGCCTGGCTCGACCGGCCAGGCGCCTGAGGGCCTACTCCTCGGCTTCCGGCTGGCGGATGCCGTAGCGGTTCTCCAGGCCCGGGTTCGTCCGGCCCTCCCCGCGGTAACGGCTCGGCGCCTCGCCGGGCGCCCGGACCGGACGCTCGCCCGGATCGCGCCCGATCCGGCCCGCGAGGCTCGCGAGGTCGACGAAGTCGTCGGCCTGCCGCCGCAGCTCGTCGGAGATCATCGCCGGCTGGGTCTGGATCGTGGAGATCACCGTCACCTTGACGCCCCGCCGCTGCATCGCCTCGACCAGCGAGCGGAAATCGCCGTCGCCCGAGAACAGGATCATGTGATCGATATGCGTGCTGAGTTCGAGGGCGTCGATCGCCAGCTCGATGTCCATGTTGCCCTTGTACTTCCGCCGGCCCATCGAATCCGTGAACTCCTTCACGGGCTTGGTCACGACGCGGTAGCCGTTGTAGTCGAGCCAGTCGATCAGGGGGCGGATCGATGAATATTCCTGATCCTCGATCATGGCGGTATAGTAAAATGCGCGCAGAAGGTTCTCGCGCGATTGAAATTCCTTGAGCAGTTTCTTGTAATCGATGTCGAAACCGAGGGCCTTGGTGGTGGCATAGAGATTGGCGCCGTCGATGAAGATGGCGCTGCGTTTGGGTTGTGGGCATGAACAGGTCAGATCCCGGAAAATCGTGGGTG
>NZ_BACT01000880.1:0-12605 GCF_000333255.1 Methylobacterium sp. B1
CGGCGTCTTGTACGCCCGCACGAAGTCATGGCTCAATGCCGGCGCTCCGCCGGCAGGCGCCCCATGCGAAGGACCCCATTCATGCCCCTCGAACGATACCTGGACGGCGGCGCTCACATCCTCCCCGCCGACGACACGCTGATCCGCTTCGGCATGACCAACGGCCAGCGGGTGATCGCGGTCGAGGTCCCGATCCCCGTGCTGCGTCAGCAATTCGGCGGCGGGGCCGACCTCGCGCCCCTGGAGCTGTTCGCCCGCAACCAGGCGGTGATCGAGGCCGCGGCGAGCCAGGCCTACGACCGGACCGAGACCCCGAACGATCTCCTGGATCTGGGGCCCGAGGATTTCGACACCCGGCCCGCCTCGGCCAAGCTCTGAACGGCAAGCTCCGACGGGCTCGATCCATCCGGGCGCGCCGCGGCAAATCGGCGACGCGCAAATGCCGCGGGGCACTCGCCACGTTTCGGCCTGTTGAACCCGGAGAACGGGGGCGCGTCGGGCGTGCCGCGCCCTGCATGCGCCTGGATGGATCGACGATGCCCGGTGACCTGATCCCCTGCAGCCTGTTCCTGATCGGGATCCTCGTTTCGCTCGCCGCGGATTGTCGCCTGCGCCGTGTCGAGCCGGCGCCCTGGGCCAACGGCTGCATCACGGCCGCCGGGGCCGCCCTGGTCTTCGCGGCCTGCGCGGCTGCGATGCGCTGAGGAACCGCCAGCCCCAGGACGCACTTTCCCACCGGCAATCAGGCGCCGCGCCAGGACGTGCGGCCGGCTGGGCGAGGGATTCATGGTTTCGATGCAGGCCCTGATCGGCTGCGGTCTCGTTCTCACCGGGATATTGATCGAAAGTGCTGCGAGCCGTCACTGGCGGGCGGGCGTCGGCGCGGATCGGCTGGATGCCCGCGCCGCCCTCGCCCTCGGCCTTCCGGCCCTGGGACTGGCCGTGATGGCCGCGCCGCTCGCGTGAGCGGCATCCGCTGCGGCGGCACGGCCCCGTTCGCGGGATCCTGCGTGTCCGGGCGCACCGTCGCGGCCGCCTGCCCGTCGTAGACCTGCGCCATCGCGACGACAGCGCGCGATGGAGGTGTCGAGATGAGCGTCGTTCTCAACTTCGTCCTGGACGGTGCGGCCGGCTTGGTCGAACCCGCATGGCTGCGCGCGCAACGCGCCGTGACCGGCGCCTCGGCGACCGAGATCCGGACGCGCGCGTCCGATTGGCCATCCGGCGTCCCCGACGGGCAAGACCCCGCCTGAGTAACCCGGCCTGGGTAACCCGGCGGCGGCCGCCGGCCTGCGCGCGTTGACGCTCGGGCCCCCGCGCATTACCTCCGCAGGGCTGGCCGCGTCGGGCGAGTGCGGCGCGTCTGGCGGCACGATGCTCTCCCGGTTCGGATCCGAACGGATACACGGTCGTCGCGACCCGCCATGGACACCCAACCGGACACGGCCCTGAGGCCGGACCCGATCGACGAGCCGGCACGGCGCGCGTCCGAGCGCTCGCAGGCGCTCGACCCAAAGAGCCCGGTGGCGCGGTTTTCAGCGGACACGCCGCTGCTCACCGATGCGGGCATCGAACTCGCCCCGTTCCAGATCGCCTACCAGACCGCCGGCACGCTCAACGCCGCGCGCTCGAACGCGGTCCTCATCTGCCACGCGCTCACCGGCGACCAGTATTTCGCCCACACCCACCCGGTGACCGGCAAGCCCGGCTGGTGGGAGACCCTGGTCGGCCCCGGCAAGCCGATCGACACGGACCGCTACTTCGTCGTCTGCTCGAACGTCATCGGCTCCTGCATGGGCTCCACCGGGCCGGCCTCGATCGACCCGGCGACGGGGCGGCCCTACGGGCTGAACTTCCCGCTGGTCACGATCCGCGACATGGTCCGCGCCCAACTGATGCTGCTGGAGCACCTGGGCATCCACGACCTCTTCCTGTGCATCGGCGGCTCGATGGGGGGGATGCAGGTGCTGCAATGGGCGGCCCTCTATCCCGAGCGCGTCTTCGCCGCGATGCCGATCGCCACGGGCCCCCGCCATTCGGCGCAGAACATCGCCTTCCACGAGGTCGGCCGGCAGGCGATCATGGCCGATCCGGCCTGGGCGGACGGGCGCTACCTCGAGGCGGGCACGCGGCCCGCCAAGGGCTTGGGCGTCGCCCGGATGGGCGCGCACATCACCTATCTCTCCGAGCCGGCGTTGCATCGCAAGTTCGGCCGCCGCTTCCAGGGCGGGTCGGCGCCGACCTTCTCGTTCAACGCCGACTTCCAGATCGAGAGCTATCTGCGCCACCAGGGCCTGAGCTTCGTCGAGCGGTTCGACGCCAACGCCTACCTCTACCTGACCCGGGCGATGGACTATTTCGACCTCGCCGAGGACCATGGCGGCGTGCTCGCCAACGCCTTCCGGGGGACGAAGACGCGCTTCTGCGTGATCTCCTTCACGTCGGACTGGCTGTTCCCGACCCGCGATTCCCGGGCGATCGTCCATGCGCTGAACGCCGCCGCGGCGCCGGTCGCCTTCGTGGAGGTCGAGAGCGACAAGGGCCACGACGCCTTCCTGCTCGACGAGCCGGCGATGTTCTCCGCCGCCCGCGGCTTCATCGACGCCGCCGCCCGGGCGCGCGGCCTGTGAGCGGCGGGTCCGGCAAGATGATGTTCGGCAAGCTGCCCCTGGGCAAGCACGCCCTGGGCAAGCATTCCATGGGCAAGCATTCCATGGGCAAGCATTCCCTCGGACAGGCCCCGCACGGCGCACCCTGGGAGAGCGCGGACGCCCTCCCCCATGCCGGCGAGGGCAACGGCGCCCGGGTCGACCATATCGTCGTGCTCGGCCTCGTGCCGGCGGGCGCCCGGGTCCTCGACATCGGCTGCGGCGACGGCTCGCTGCTGGCGCTGCTGCGCGACCGCCGGGGCATCGACGGGCGCGGGATCGAATTGTCCCGCGAGGGCGTGAATGCGTGCCTCGCCCGGGGCCTGTCGGTGATCCAGGGCGACGCCGACACCGACCTCGCCAACTACCCGGACGGCGCCTTCGACGTGGTGGTCCTGTCCCAGACCATCCAGGCGACCCGCAACCCCCGGGTGGTGCTGGAGCACCTGCTGCGCATCGGCCGGCAGGTGATCATCTCGTTCCCGAATTTCGGGCACTGGCGCGTGCGGTCCGAACTCGCCTTCCGCGGGCGCATGCCGGTCACCGAGATCATGCCGGACGCGTGGTGGGAGACCCCCAACATCCACCATTGCACGATCCGCGACTTCGTCGGCCTGTGCCGCCTGATCGGCGCGCGGATCGAGCACGCGACGGCGCTCGACGCCCGCGGCAGGCCGATGCGGTTCTCCATGCCCTGGTGGGTCTGGAACCTGTTCGGCGCGCAGGGCGTGTTCCTGCTCCGCCGCGAGGACGCCGGAAGCTAGCGCGCGAACGCGGCGCCGCCTCGGCGCCGCGTCCTGTAGGGGCCCTGGATCACCGTCCGCCGCGTTCCGAGGCGCCGGGATCGGGCCTCGCGTCCCCAGCCCCCCTGTCCCGCACGGAGGCTGCGCCGCGCCTCCCTCGGAGGGGCCGGCATGCGCGCCTGCCCGACGCGCTTTGCCCGACGCGCTTTGCCCGATCCGAAATAGAGCAGAAACGGAGCTTGGCTATTTCTGGTCGCGTTCCCGTGATCGGACCGTGATTACGGATTCGTTTGGCGTTTTCCCGAGACGTGCGCGTCCACGAGGGGTCGTGGACTGTGTCCGGCTGTGCGGAAGACTTGCCGCAATCACGAAATCCAGCAGGGTCGACAGGACACGTGCGCCGCGCGATCGTTCACATCGGGATGCCGCGAACCGGCTCCACCGCGTTTCAGGAGGTGCTGGCCCGCCTGCGCCCCCGCCTCGCCTCGGTCGGGATCTGTTACCCGAACCTCGCCCCGCCGGGCGCCCCCGGCAGCGACGACGTCAATCACTACCGGCTCGGACAGGCGCTGGACCGCCGCCGCGGCGCCGCGGAGCGCCGCGACGCCCTCGCGCGGCTCGACGCGATCCTCGCCGCCACGCCGGCCGACACGGTCGTGCTCTCCTACGAGGATTTTTCCGTCCAGCGCCCGCTCTGGCGCGTGCCCGAGATCCTGTCCGACCTCTTCGCGCGCCGCGGCTTCGCCCTGGAGGCGGCGCTCGTGGTCAAGCCGCAGGGTGAGCAGCTGGCCTCGGCCTATGCCCTGCGGGCTCAGGTCGTCGCCGAGGGCCGCACGTTCCGCGGCTTCCTGCGCTCCGAGGGCGCGTCCGGGCGCTACGACTACGCGGCCCGGGTCGAGCCCTGGCTGCGTGCCGCCGCAGGGCGCGTCATCGCCCTGCCGTACCGCGACCGCCGGTCCGACGCCCCGCTGCTGGCGCGGCTGGTCGACGGGCTCGGCCTGGGCGCGCGCCTCGCGCCGCTCCTCGGTCCCGCCGACCTGGAATACCGCACGAACCGGAGTTCCGGACCCGTCGCGGTCGAGGCGTCGCGCCGCCTGTACCGGCTCGGGGTCCACCGTCAGGTGACCGGGCATCCCCGCCTGCTCGGCCATGTCCTCGACGAGTGGGCCTGGGCGCGGGGGCTCGATGCCGAGCGGTTCCGCGGCGATGCGCCGGACGGTCTGGCCCGCGTCGCGGCGCGCTACGCGGCCGCAAACGCGCGCTTCGCCGCCGCCTGCTGGGGGCAGTCCTGGGACGCGGTCATCGATCCCGCCCCCGCGGCACCGCCGAACGAACTCGCCGCCGGGCCGATCGCGCCGGAGACGGAGGCGGCGGTCGATGCGCTGGTGCGGGCGGCGACGGCGCAGGCCGCCTTCCGGTCCCCGCCCGCGTGGTGGTGGCGGACGGCCCACATCCTGGAGGAATGCCAGGCGCGGCTCGGCGAGGCCGTCGGCTGCCCGGTCTGGCGCGTGCCCTGACGGCCCGCGCCGGCCCCCCGATCCCGTGTCGATGTCCAAAGACCGGCAGCCGCCTCCGCGCACGCTGCCCCAGGCGGTGGATATGTGCGTCTTGCAGAAGATCCCGACCGGCCTCCCTCCGGGCCCCGTGACCTGGCACCCCCTCCAGGCCCGGGAGGCGCGCTGGGCGCGCCTCGGCCAGGTCCCGGTGATCGCGTGGCTCACCGGCCTGTCGGGGGCCGGGAAGTCGACCCTCGCGGTCGAGGCCGACCGGATCCTCGTGGCGGACGGCCGGCACAGCGCCGTCCTCGACGGCGACAACCTCCGCCACGGGCTGAACGCCGACCTCGCCTTCTCGCCGGAGGACCGCGCCGAGAACGTCCGGCGCACCGCCGAGGTGGCGCGGCTGATGGCCGAATCGGGCGCGGTGGTGATCGTCTCGCTGATCTCGCCCTACCGGGCCGACCGGGCGCTGGCCCGCCGGATCGCCGGCGACATCCCGTTCCTGGAGGTGTTCGTCGATACGCCGCTGGGCCTGTGCGAGGCCCGGGATCCGAAGGGCCTGTACCGGCTGGCCCGCGCCGGCCGCATCCCGCGCTTCACCGGCATCTCGGCGCCCTACGAGGCGCCGGAGCAGCCGGACCTGACGATCACCACGGAGGGCCGCAGCACGGACGCCTGCGCCCGCGCCTTGAGCGCGCGGCTGATGCGGCTGAGCCGGGCCGCCGAGGCGGCGAAGCCGCGGGGGTGAGCGGCGCGACCGGATCATCCGACGCCGCTCGCGGCCTGTCGAGCGGCGAACGGGCCGACGGTCCGAAACGGGGCGCGGGTCCCCTCTCCCGTGCGGGAGAGGGGGCAGGTCGCGCCCGCCAGCGGCTCCGGGTGTCCCTACGCGCCCGGCCAGCTCAGCTCCGCCCGCAGGCCCCCCATCTCCGAGCGCCCGAACTCGAGCTGGGCGCCCGCGGCCTCGGCGACGTCGCGGGCGATGGCGATGCCGAAGCCGGTGCCCGGCCGGCTCTCGTCCCAGCGCTGGCCGCGGCCGATGCCGGCGATCGCCGCCGGGCTCATGCCGGGGCCGTCATCCGCGACGGCGAGGCCCGGGCGGCCGGCGATCGTCCCGGTGACGCGGACCCGGCGGTGCGCCCATTTGCGGGCATTGTCGAGGAGGTTGCCCAGCACCTCCATCAGCTCGCCCTCGTCGCCGGGATAGGCGAGGGTTTCCGGCACCGCCACCGCCCAGTCGAGGGACTCCCCCTCCGGCAGCCGGCGCAGGGTCGCGACCAGGCGCTCCGCCACCGGGGCGACCCGGCAGCTTCTCCGGCGCAGGTCGCCCGCGGCGGCGATCCGCGCCCGGGTCAGCGCCCGCTCCACCTGCCCGCCCATGGCCCGCGCCTGCTCGGCGATCTCGGCCGCCAGCGCCGGGTCGGCCGGCCCGGTCCGGCGCGCCAGGGCGTCCAGCACCGCCAGCGGGGTCTTGAGGCCGTGGGCCATGTCGGCGGCGGCGTCGCGGGCGCGGATCAGGGCCCGCTCCTGCGCGTCGAGCAGCCGGTTGAGGTCGGTGACCAGCGGCCGGACCTCGTCGGGGAACTGCTCCGGCAGCCGCGCCCGCCGCCCGGAATGGACCGCCAGGAGCTCCGCCTGCAGCACCCGGAACGGGCCGAGCGCCCGGCGCACGAACAGGCCCATCGCCAGCGTCAGGACGACGAACAGGGCGACGAGGGCCGGGACGAGCAGGCGCAGGAAGGTGGTCCGGCTCGCCGCGAGGCTGCGCCGGTCCTCCGCCACCGCGACCCGCAGCGCGGTCTCGGAGCCCTGCGCGCCGATCTGGACCGGCCGCACCACCGCGATGAGCCTTCCGCCGTCGGGCCCGGTCGTGTCGAGGGTGGCGGGGGTCTGCGCACCCGCTCCGGCCCGGCCGAGGTCGAGGCTCTTGTCCCAGAGGGAGCGCGAGCGCAGCAGGTGCGATCCCGCCTCCACCTGCCAGTACAGGCCGCCATAGGGCGTGGCGAAGCGCGGGTCCGGCAGGTCCCGGGACAGCGTCGGCGCCCCGTCCGGCGCGAGGCCGACCCGCCCGGCGATGAGCTTGGCGGTCCGGTCCAGCTCCGCGACGGTGCGGGCGTCGAGCACCCGGTCGAGGATCACCGTGAGGCCGATCCCGGCGAGCACCAGCGCCAGGGCGATCAGGGCGGCCGCCGCGAGGCCGAGCCGGAGGCGGAGGGAGTCGCGCCTCACGATCCACCCGGTCCGGGGACCAGATAGCCGTGGCCCCGCCGGGTCTCGATCACCCCCGGCCCGAGCTTGCGGCGCAGGCGCGTCAGGAGCGCCTCCAGGGCGTTCGCCTCGCGCTCGGTCCCGACCCCGTGGAGGTGGTCGAGCAGCTCCCCCGCCGGCACGACCTGTCCCTGGCGGTGCAGCAGGAAGGCGAGGAGCCGGTATTCCAGGGCGGTCAGCTCCGTGGGCCGTCCGTCGACGCTGACCGCGCGGGTTCGGGTGTCGAGCTCCACCGCGCCGACGCGCAGCACCGGCGAGGCGTGGCCGGCGGTGCGCCGCAGGATCGCCCGGAGCCGCGCCACCAGCTCCTCCATCCGGAACGGCTTGACGAGGTAGTCGTCGGCGCCGGCGTCGATGCCCTCGACGCGCTCGCGCCAGCCGTCCCGGGCGGTGAGGATCAGGACCGGCAGGGCGACGTCGGCGGCGCGCAGGCGGCGCAGCACGCCGAGCCCGTCGAGCCGCGGCAGGCCGAGATCCAGCACCATCGCGTCGTAGGGCTCGGTCTCGGCGCGGAACCACGCCGCCTCGCCGTCCGCCACCACGTCGGCGACGTAGCCGGCCATCTCCAGCCCCTGCCGGATGTCGGCGGCGATGCGCGGCTCGTCCTCGACGATCAGGACGCGCACGGCCCGGCCTCCTCAATCATCGTCGTCCTCGTCCAGGATCTTCAGCGTGCCGGCATCGACCTTCACGGTCCGGCGCTTCCCGTCGGCCCCGAGGATGCGCAGCTTGTACAGCCAGTGCCCCTCGTCGTGCTTGAGATCGACCGACACGACATCCCCCGGAACCGCCGCCCGGGCCGCCTCCAGCACCGCGTCGAGGGGGCGGATCTCGCCCCGCTCCAGGGCCCGGCGGGCGCGGTCGGCATCCTCGGAGGCGTGCAGGGGCCCGCCCGCGAGGGCGGCCAGCAGGCCGAGGGCCAGGACGCGGCCGACGAGGCGGTGGAGGCGGCGGGGCGGGAATGGGCTCATGCGGGCAGCAGGCTTAAGCCGTGCCGCCTGACGGGACGCTGACAGGCGGTGTCAGGGTCGCGGGGCGGCGCTTCGGCACAAGGGCGGCCATAGCCCTTCCGGAGACCTGAGACCATGTCGCTCTTCGTCGGTATCCTCCTCGCCTGCGCGGCCGGCCTCGCCGGCACCCTCCTCTGCCCGGACGACAAGGCCGGCCGCTCGCGCCTGCCGCTCCTCGCCGCGCTGCTGGCGGGCGGCCTGTCCTGGCACGCCCCCGCCCGGGCCGGCGAGATCCTGCGCGGCCCCGCCCAGGTCATCGACGGCGGCACGCTGCGCGTCGGCACCCGCGCGGTCAGCCTGTTCGGGATCGCCGCGCCGGAGGCCGACGCGACCTGCGCGGACGCCCAGGACCGGCCCTACCCGTGCGGCCGGGACGCCGCCCGGGCGCTGGCCGAGCGGATCGGTGGGGCGGCCGTCGCCTGCGAGCCGCGGGGCCATGGGACCGGGGACGCGGCGACGGCGCTCTGCCGGGTCGGTGAGGCGGATCTCGGGGCCTGGATGGTGGCGCAGGGCCTCGCCCTGCCCGATCGGGACGTGGCGCCGGATTACGCGGCGGCGTCGGACCGCGCCTGGGGGCGGCGCCTCGGCCTGTGGTCGGGGGTGTTCCAGGATCCCGCCGAGCGGCGGGGCCGGCGCGCCGCCGCGTCTCTCGGCGCCGCCGGGTGACGACCGGCCGACGACCGGCCCTCCCCCGGGAACGCGCCCGGCTGCGCCCGGTTGGACCCTTAGGCCCGTCCGGGGCGCACCTGGAATGGCGCACCTGAAATAGCGCTCGTGAAATGGCGCACTTGGACTTGCGGAGGCCCCATGAGGATCCTGAACGCGACAATCCTGCTCGCCGTCCTGCTCACCGGCGCGGCGGCCGCCGCCGAGGGGCAAGACGGCAAGGCCGACGGACGCACGGATGCCGGCGCGTCCACGACCAGCATGGGCGCCGGCGGCCTCAGCGGCACCGGGGCCATCCGGGACGGCGCCCGCACGGGCTCGGTCGAGAGCAAGGGGCGGACCGGGGACGCGAAGGCGCCGCCCGCCCCGGCGGCCGGGACGAGCCGCTGATCCGGGGCGGATCGAGGGGGGCGTCCGCCCACCCCCGGACCTCATCCTGAGGTGACCGCGTCAGCGGGCCTCGACGGCGGGCTCCAGGGATCGCGCGACGGGCCGGAGGCCGCCTTCGGGGCCGTTTTCGGGGCCTCCGCCGCGCTCCGGCACCGCAGCATGAAGCCGCGGGTCCGGGATCCCCATCCGGCCGGGCCGCCCTATTGCGAGCGGCGGCTGAACGAGACCGCGTAGGCCTGGACGCGGGCATCGATCAGCGGATCGTCCGAGACCTCGATTCCGGCGGTCAGGTTGTTGGGCATGAACAGCAGCGCCTTCTCGGCCTCGGCGCTGTCGGGCACGACCGTGCTCACCGTCACGGTGCCGAGATCGACCGTCTTGCGGTCGTCCGGCCAGGGCTTGGTGGCGTCGTTGGTCGGGTCGCCCGGCTCGGCGAGCTGGGCCAGCATCCTGAATTTCGCCGGCGTCTTGGCGACCCGCGGGCCAATCTCGGCCATCAGGAAGTTCGGATCTCGCTTGGCCGCCTCTTCGGGCGGGAGGATCTCCTCGCCCTCCACGGGCACGAAGCGGAACCGGAACGGCTGCCGCTTGCCGGCGGAATCCACGAAGATGAAGGCGTTGACGCCGTTATAGGTCTGCCGGGCGAGGCTCGACGGGGTCTTGGCCGTGCCACCCGCCGTGGCGGCCGCCGGGTGGGCGGCGGCGAAGCGCTCCAGCGCGGTCGGATGGGCCGCCTTCGGGCCGCTCTCGGCGACGGCCTTCAGGAGGTCGCGGAAGTCCTCGCCCGTGGCGACGGGGAAGTACTTCAGCGCATTCGTGACGACGTCCATCTCCGAGCCGTCGCTCAGCTTGAACTTGAGCGCGAGGCCGTGCGGGTTGGCGTTGGCCGCCCCGTCCGGGATGGTCGGGACGCCGGTGGCGTCCGAGAACCGGATCGTGACCGGCACCGGCGGGCCCTTGAACAGGGACGCCTTGCTGATCCTGGCCGCCTCGGGCGACGGGGTGAAGCTGCCCTCGGCCACCACGCCCTTGGCGTGGTTGGCCCGCGCCCCGGGATGCTTGCCGAACAGCGTGTTCATCACGTCGATCGTCTGCTCGGCGGTGGAGGCCTCCTGGGCCAGGGCCGGAGCGCCGGCCGCGAGCACGGTGCTCAGCAGCAGGGCGAAACCCAATCTCGGATGCAGCATGGGGATCCTCTCGGCGGTGCGGGCTCTCGGGAGCCGGTCAAGGCGGACCGGCCCATCTTCTAGGGAGCCAAGCACGGGAGGCACAACCAAAAGCTATGCCGCGGCGGAGCGGAATGCGGGAAAATCGGGTGTCGGTATCGGAGGGCCGCGGCGCTAGCGGGAGAGTCTCGTGCGTCGAGCGGGTGTCGACCCTCCGCGCGCCGTGATGGTCAGCCGCGTGCCGGAAGGGGCGCCCGCGCCCCCTCTCCCGCACGAGAGAGGGGGCCGCGCCTCATTCCGGGACCCTACCGCGCCCCACGGTGGAGGTCGCCGTCGATCAGCAGGGCGCTGCGGCTGTCGAGCCGCGAGCGGTAGACCTGCAGGTTCTCCATCACCCGCTGCACGTAGTTGCGCGTCTCGGTGAAGGGGATGCGCTCCACCCAGTCGATCACGTCGACGTCGCCCCGGCGCGGGTCGCCGTAGGCGTCGATCCACTTCTTCACGTTGCCGCCGCCGGCATTGTAGGAGGCGAAGGCGAGCACGTAGGAGCCGCGCCAATCCTCCATTAGCTCGCCGAGATGGGCTTGGCCGAGCTTCGCGCAATAGGCGGGATCGCTGGTCAGGCGGTCGACGTCGAACGCGGCCGAGACCCGGCGGGCGGTGCGTTGCGCCGTGGCCGGCATCATCTGCATGAGGCCCCGCGCCCCGACGCCCGATTGCGCCCGCGGGTCGAACTGGCTCTCCTGCCGGGCGATGGCGTAGACCATGGCCCGCTCCACCTGCGGCACCGCCGTGAAGGTCTCGTAGGTGGGGATGCCGATCGTCGGGTAGGCGTGGGCGTCCAGCGGCAGGCCGCGCTGCACCGCGAGCTTGCCGATCGCCACCAGGGCGCGGGGATCCTTCATGTCGGTGGCGAGGTCGCCGAGCGCCTGGAGCTCGCGCGGGTCGGAGAGGTCCCGGGCGGCGTCGATGTAGAGCGGCAGGGCCAGCTCCTTGATCCCGGCCTCGCCGAGGAGGCGCAGGGCGCGGATGGAGAGCCGGCCCTCGAAGGCCTGCCGTTCGGCCCCCTCGAGGTCCGCGGGCGCCCGCAGGGGCAGGCTCGTCTGGCCGAGCCGCGCCCGGGCCACCTGGCCGTAATAGGCGATCGGCTGGAGGGCCGCCCGCTCGTAGAAGCGCTTCGCCTCGTCCTTTTGCCCGAGGGCCTCGGCCGCCCGACCCTGCCAGTAGGCGGCCCGCGCCAGCGAGATCGGGCTCTCCGCGACCGTGGCCATCCGGGCGAAGTGCTGCGCGGCGCTCGCCGGATCGCCGGCGAAGCGCAGGGCGATCCAGCCGGCGTGGAACTCGGCCTCGATCCGCTTCTCCGGGCTGCGCGCCGCCGGGGCGCTGGCGACCGCGTAGGCGGTCTTGGCATCGCCGAGGTCGAGGAGCTTGCGCGCCACGATCCGGCGCTCGATCCACCACTCGTCGCCGTCGACCAGCACGTCCGGATTGGTCGGCGCCGTGGCGAGCACGGCGGCGGCGGCCTCGGGCTTGTCGGCCCGGCGGAAATACTGCGCCCGGGAGAAGATGTAGGAGGCGTCCCCGCGCAGCGACGGCGGCACTGCGGCGAGCGCGGCCGCGGCGCCGGAGGACTTGTCCTCCACGGCCCGGCGGGCGCGCACGAGGCTGGCATAGCCACCGCCCGCATAGCCGGCCGCCCGGCCGGCACTCTCCCAATCGTCCTTCAGGAGCGCCCGCTCCATCCGGTAGCGATGGTCGATCCGGGTGAGCACGTCCGGGAAGGCGTCGAGCACCTTGGCCTCCAGGCTGCGCCCGAAGCTCTCGGTCCGCCAGAGGTCGCGGACCATCTCGGCGGCGTCGGCCTCGCAGCCCTCGGCGCGCAGCGCCAGCGCCAGGGCGAACTTGCCCGGCGCGCTGGCCGGCTTCGCCGTGGCGAAATAGGCCCGGACGATCGCGGGGGATTTCCGCTCGGAGAGCAGCGCCTCCTCGGCCCGGCGGCGCAGCAGCGGGCCGGCCGGCCAGTCCGGATTGGCCCGGACGAAGGCGACCGTGCGGTTGAAGCCGATCCCGGCGCCCGCGCGGATCGCCACCCATTCGAGCAGCGCCTTCGCGGCCGGATCGGTGAAGGTGTCGCGCATCCGGTCGCCGTCCGCGACCCGGCCCTTGCGGTAGAGGTCGATGGCGCCGCGCAGCAGCGTCGGATCGGTGTCGCCCG
>NZ_BACT01000879.1:0-16113 GCF_000333255.1 Methylobacterium sp. B1
TCACCGCGATGGGCGCGGGGTCGCTCATCGCGAGGCCGCCCGCTCCGCCAGGGCGGCGTCGATCCGCGCGCGCAGGTCGCGGGCGCGCTGGCGCACCGAGTCCGCGCCGAACAGGGCGGTGATCACCGCGACGCCGTCCGCCCCCGCGGCGATCACCGCGGCGGCGTTCTCCAGGCCGATCCCCGCGATGGCGCCGAGCGGCAGGTCCGCCCCGCGGGCGAGGCGGGCGCGGAAGGCGATGCTGGCAAAGCCGTCGAGGCCCACGGGCGGGTCGGGATTGTCCTTGCTGGTGGTGGCGAACACGCCGCCGATGCAGGCGTAGTCGACGGGAAGCCGGTACAGCTCGTCCGCCTGGGCGGCCTTCTTGAGGGTGAGACCGATGATCGCGCCCTCCCCCAGGAGGCGGCGGGCATCCGCCGGATGGAGGTCGCTCTGGCCGAGATGCACCCCGTCCGCGCCTGCGGCGAGGGCGAGGTCGACGCGGTCGTTGACGAGGACCGGGACCCGGCCGCCCACGGCTTCCAGGATCGCCCGGAGCCGCCCCAGGGCGGCGCGGGCATCGGCGATGTCCTTCTCGCGGTACTGGAGCAGGGTGCAGCCCCCGGCCACCGCTTCGGCGCCGAGTTCAGCCAGCCGCGCCCCGTCGGCGCCGCAGACGCCGACGTCGAGGAGGCCGTAGAGTCGCAGGTCGACCGCCTGTCTCCCGGTCGATGCGGCGCTGGCGCTGGCTGGCATCGCTGTCGCTTTATCCTCGTTCCGGCAGAACCGCCCCGGCGGCGTCCGCGCCGGTCCCTCCCTGTTTGGGCAGGCATCGGCGCGTTGGCAAGCGCACGGGGCCGCTCCGTCCGACAGCGGCGTTGACGCGCGGCGATCCTGTCCCCCTATAGGTAAGATCCGCTCCGGCGCGTCCCGGGGGAGAGGCGGTCGAGGAACGATGAAGGGTGCCGCGGCGCAGACGGATGCGCGGGGGGCGCAGGCCTCGCCGGAGCGCTCCTCCGTAGGCCTCGTCGCGGTGATCGTCGCCGCGACCAAGGGGGAGCCGCGCGCCCTGACGATCCGCGTGCCCGACCAGGCACCGGGCCGGGGCGACGGCCTGCCGGCCGGCCCGCTGGTCCCTGAGCACGCGACCCTGGAACGGGGCCTGCGCGCCTGGGTGGAGCGGCAGACGCACCAGCGTCTGGGCTACGTGGAGCAGCTCTACACCTTCGGCGACCGGGACCGCTCCGGCACGGCGAACCTGTCCGGCGTGCATTCGCTCTCGGTGGCCTATCTGGCGCTCGTTCGCGAGGAGCGGCCGGCCGGCTTGGCCGAGGCCGCGTGGCAGAACTGGTACCGCTACCTGCCCTACGAGGATTTCCGCCAGGGGCGCCCCCGCCAGCTCGACGCCATCGAGGCGCGGCTCGCCGCCTGGGCGTCCGAGCCCGAGGAATGCGCTACCCGGACCCGCCGCCTGGACCGCCTCGGCCTGACCTTCGGCATGAACGGCGGCACGTGGAACGAAGAGCGTGTCCTGGAGCGCTACGAGTTGCTGTTCGAGGCCGGTCTGATCCCGGAGGCGAAGGGCAATCCCGGTCCGGCCCTCCCGAACGACCCGACCGGCGTTCCCATGGCCTTCGACCACCGGCGGGTGCTCGCCACCGCGATCGGCCGGCTCCGGGGCAAGATCAAGTATCGCCCGGTGGTGTTCGAGCTGATGCCGCCGGAATTCACCCTGCTCCAGCTCCAGCGCACCGTGGAGGCCCTGTCGGGGACGCAGCTGCACAAGCAGAATTTCCGCCGTCTCGTGGCGCAGCAGGGACTGGTGGAGGAGACCGAGAGCGTCACCAGCGGCGCCGCCGGCCGGCCGGCGCGGCTCGTGCGCTTCCGCCGGGAGGTGCTGCTGGAGCGGCCCGCCCCGGGGTTGCGGCTGCCGTCGCGGCGGGTGGGCTGACGAACGGGATCGATCCTACCGTCGCGCCAGGATGCCGAGGCCCGGGCCGGCGGTGCGCCGTAGGTCCCCCAGGCCTTCAGCCTGTCCTGGCCGGCCCGGCCGTCGAAGACGCGGTCGGCGAAGCTGTCGGTGCGCCCCTCCGGCAGGCCGGACGGGATGGCGTTCGTCAGGACGAGGGTGTGGAAACCGGCCTCCGGATGGAGCGACACGAGGATCTGCGCGCCGGTGCTGAAGGCGCCGGCATGGCTCCAGGCGAGGCCGTGGCGACCGTACGCGCTGGTCCAGCGTTGGTCGCCCCGTTTCGGATTCTCACCGCAGGTGTGGTCGTCGGCCGGTACAGACCGCGCCCGCGCCGGCCGTCACGGCATCCTCGAACGGGCGCGGCGCGTTCGGGATTCGCATGCGCCCGCGCGTGGCCGGGCTATCGGAACGGGTTGTCGTCGGCCGGGGGCTTCACGCCATGGAGCATCCGGTAGAGCGTCCATTCCTCGACGATCTTGTTGCCCGGCAGGGAGCAGAGCCCGATCGCGCCCCCATCCGGCAGCTTCGCGATGAGCGACCGTCCCCCCATCGTTGCGCAGAAGGCGGAGGCCGGGTTTTCCAGCGCCTGCGCCGGTCCCGGTCGGGCGATGGCGGCGCACAGCGCGAAGGCGATGACGAGCCTCTCGGCGCGACCGCCCGACGGCAGGATCGGAGGGGACATCGGCCGCCCCTGCCCTACCCGTAGGTGTGGTCGTCGGCCGGGAACCGCCCGGCCCGGACCTCCTCCGCGTAGGCTTTCACGGCCTCCTCGATATGGTTGCGCAGGCTGCCGAACTGGCGCACGAATTTCGGCGTCCGCTCGGACAGGCCGAGCATGTCCTCCAGCACGAGGATCTGGCCGTCGCAGACCGCGGAGGCGCCGATGCCGATCGTGGCGGCCGTCACCCGGGGCGAGGTCGCGATGGCGCGAGCCACCGGCTCGACGATGCCCTCCAGCACGATCGCGAAGGCGCCGGCCTCGGAGATGGCGCGGGCATCCTCCAGAAGGCGGCGCTCGTCGTCGGGCCCCCGGCCCTGGACCTTGAAGCCGCCCATCGTGTTCACAGCCTGCGGGGTGAGGCCGATATGCCCCATCACCGGTACGCCGCGCTGGACCAGGAACGCCACCGTCTCGGCGAAATGGGCTCCGCCCTCCATCTTGATCGCGCCCGCGCCCGTCTCTTTCAGCACCCGGGACGCGTTGAGGAACGCCTGTTCCCGGCTGGCCTCGTAGGAGCCGAACGGCATGTCGACCACGACGAGCGCCTTCTCGGTGCCGCGGATCACCGCCTGGGCCTGGAGGATCATCATCTCCAGGGTCACGGGGATCGTCGATTCCATCCCGTGCATGACCATGCCGAGGGAATCGCCCACGAGGATGAAGTCGCAATAGGGATCGACGATGCCGGCCGTGTGGGCGTGGTAGGCGGTCAGCGCGGTGATCTTGCGCCCCTCGGCCTTGCGCTTGCCGATATCGATCGCCCGGAGCCGTCGGGACTGCACGACCTGCGACATGATTCAGATCCCTTCCGGCACCGAGGGCAAGCGCCGGTCCCCTCTCCCGTGCGGGAGTGGGACAGGATGAGGGGGTGACACGTCCGGAAAGACCTGTTCCCTCACCCCAACCCTCTCCCGCTCGGGAGAGGGGGCGCGTCCCGTTTCATGCGTCCCTCTTACACCGCCCGGCGCCGCGGGTCAGCGCCCCGCCTGTGGCTCGGCGCCCGCCTTCCAGGCCGGATCGACCTGCAGGTTCGCGGTCTCGTGCGTCTCCTGCCAGCCCTCGACGCCCTGGGGGAACCAGCGCACGCCGGTATAGCCCTTCAGGATGAGGCGCTTGGCGGCGTTCCAGCTGCCCCAGCACTCCACGTGGCAGAACACCACCACCGGGCGGGCCTTGTCGCCGCCCGTCAGCGCGGCGACCCGGTCGTAGAACAGCGCCTCGCGCGCGGGCGCCAGGGGCTCGGCGCCGGCCTCCGGCATCCAGACGGCCCCCGGGATCGAGGGATGCACCGGAAGCCACAACCGTCCCTCCGGGAAGTTCGACGGTTTGCGGTCCGGGGCCGCCACGTCGATCAGCACCGGCTTGTCGGGGCCCGCCATCAGGGCCGCGACGGCGTCGGCATCGACCACCGTCGCCCCTTTCAGGGTCTGTGGCGTGTAGCCCTTCGGCGGGCCGGCATAGAGCCCCTCCGGCTCGGGGACGTTGACCGGCGAATCGGCCGGCGCGGCGGCGAGGCAGAGGAGTGCGGCACAGGCCGCAGCGGCCCGGCCGGTCAGGAGGAGGCGCCGCATGGTCAGTTCGTCGGGCCCGGCGGGGTGAAGCTGTGCTGCCAGCGCCCGCCCTGGTTGTCGGAAGCCGCCACCTGGATCGGCTTGCCGTCCGGCTTGAAGGCGAAGTTGATCACCGGGTTCGAGGCGATGGAGATGTCGCCCGTCATGGTGAAGACCGTCCGGTCGCCCGCCGAGACGGTGAGCTTGTCGATGTAGCGCGCCGGCGTGTAGTCGCGGGTCACCTGGTTCATCTGCATGCCCGAGAAATTCGGGTGGCGGATCATCAGCGTCGCCTCCACGGGCTTGCCGGGCTGGGTCTCGGCGAACTTCATGCGCATGTCGCCCATGCCCTTCATGGCCTCCTCGTCGCTCATGCCCATCGGGGCCGAACAGCCGCCGGACGCCTTCACGAACTGCTTGGCCTCGTAGAGCTTGCCGTCCTGCGTCTCCACCACGGCGTGCATGTCGGTGTAGTTGTTGACCCGCACGCGCAGCTTCAACTCGGCCGGGTCGGCGGCCGGTCCGAACTCGAACTTGGCCGCGTAGGGCGCCGGGTTGTCGTCGATGATCAGCGAGACCGCCTTGATCTGCCCGTCGTTGGGCATGGTCAGGGTGATCGGCACCAGGGCGGCGTCGAGCGCCCGGGCGGGGGCGTCGATCTTCACGAGGCTGTCGGTCTGGGCGATCTGGCGGTCGCCGAAGATCGACTTGGCGATCTCCTGCCAGCGGGCCGCCCGCTCCTGATCGGTATCGGAGGCGCCCGCCGCCTGCGCAGCGTGGACGAGGGGGCCGGACAGGGCGGTCGCCGCCAGGGCGGCGCCGAGGGCGAGGGTGGAGAGGGTCTTTCCGATCCGGTGGGTCATGGCGTGCCTCCCGTTGTCATCCGATATGGGGAACCGAAAATCCTATTCCCACTCGAGTTCCTGATAGGCCACGGTGACGTTGCGGCCGTTGTAGGTCTCGAACAGCGCCCACTGGTCCCGCTGGTCCGCGGCGACGCGCGTCACCGCCTTCTCGATGGGAACGTCCTTGGCGATCGCAGCCCGGGTCCCGTCGCGGAGGGCGGTCAGGTAGCCGGTAAGGTCGGACAGCGCCGGGTCGAGATCCACCGCGACGGGGCCGTGGCCCGGCACCGCCCGTGAGGCGCCCATGGCCTTCAGGCGCTCGATCTCGCTCAGCCAGCCCTTGAGGCTGCCGTCGAGGGACGGGATCCGGTTCACGAACAGCAGGTCGGCGGGGAACAGCAGGCCGCTGCCGGAATCGATCATCGACAGGTCCGAGGTGGTGTGCGCCGGCCCGTGCGCCGTGAAGGTCAGGCGCCGGTCGCCGAGGTCGATCTCGGCCGTGTCGGCCACGCTCATCGTCGGGTAGACCACCGGCCCGGTCCGGTCCTCGCCCAGGAGATCGATCAGGCGCTTGCGGTAGAACTCGCCCCGGGCCGAGAGCGCCTCGGTGAGCTTGGCGTGGCCGATGAAGACCGGCTTGTCCTGGACGAACGCCCCCGCGCCGAAGACGTGGTCGGGATGGACATGGGTCAGCACGACGTGGGTGATCGGCTTCTGCGTGCGCTTGACGATCTCGGCGCGCAGCCACTGGCCGTCCGCGAGGCTGCCGCCGGATTCCGTCACCAGCACGCCGCTCTTGCCGACGAGGAAGCCGATATTGGCGATGGCGTCCGCATTGTCGGAGGTTGCGTCGGCGATCAGGCCCTTGCGCACGAACACGCCCGGGCCGACCTCCTCCATCGTGAAGCTCTCGGCGGCGCGGCCCAGCGTCGGCAGGCAGCACAGGCAGAGTCCCGCGAAGAGCGCGTGCCGCCGCGTCAGCCCGGCGCCGGCGGCGAACGTCCTCGGATGGACGGCGGATGCCGTCATGCCGAAACCTCCCGATCTTGATTGTCTACCATTAAGTAGGTAGATTGCTCCTCCGTCAAGGGGTGGGCCGGGATCGGGATCGCGGCCGGCCCCACATTCGCGTGAGCCGGAGCGACGATCGCCGCGATGAGGGATACCCGCGCCGAGCTGCTGATTCAGGCCGAGACCCTGGTGCGGGGACGCGGCTATGCCGGCTTCAGCTACGCCGACCTCGCGGCGGCGGTGGGCATCCGCAAGGCGAGCATCCACCACCACTTCCCCACCAAGATCGATCTCGGCGCCGCCCTGGTGGCGGCCTATGCGGCGCGCTACGCCGCCGCCCTGGAGGCGATCCGCCGGGACGTCCCGGACGGGCCGGGCCGGGTCGAGGCCTATGGCCGGCTCTATCTCGGCGGTGTCGAGCAGGGGCTCGGCTGCCTGTGCGCGGCGCTCGCCATCGAGGGCGAGGCCCTGCCCGAGCGCCTGCGCCGGGACATCGCGGCCTTCTTCGCGGATCACCTCGCGTGGCTGGAGGCGATCCTGCGGGAGGGGCAGGCGGACGGGAGCGTCCGCGGCGGCGCGGATCCGGCGGCGCTCGCCCGCTACGTCGTCGCCACCTTGGAGGGGGCGCTCCTGATGGAGCGCCTGTTCGCGAGCCCGGCGGCCTTCCGGGGGACGCTGGCGGTGCTGGTGGACGGGCTCAGGCCGCAGTGAACCGCGCGTAGCCGTCCGCCCGGAGGCGGCAGGCCGGGCAGGTCCCGCAGCCGTAGCCCCAGGGATGCCGCTGCCCGCGCTCGCCGAGGTAGCAGGTGTGGCTCTCCTCGACGATCAGGTCGACCAACGCTCGGCCCCCCAACGTCTCGGCCAGTTCCCAGGTCTGCGCCTTGTCGAGCCACATCAGCGGCGTGTGCAGGACGAAGCGCCGCTCCATGCCGAGATTGAGCGCCACCTGCAGGGCCTTGATCGTGTCGTCGCGGCAGTCCGGGTAGCCGGAATAGTCGGTCTCGCACATCCCGCCGACCACGTGCCGGAGGCCCCGCCGGTAGGCGAGCGCCGCCGCGAAGGTCAGGAAGACGAGGTTGCGGCCGGGCACGAAGGTGTTGGGCAGGCCCGACGCCTCGTAGCCGATCGCGGCCTCCCGGGTGAGTGCCGTCTCGGACACCTGCCCGAGGGCGTCGAGGGCGAGCGTGTGGTCCGCCCCGAGGCGGGGCGCCCAGTCGGGATTGAGGTCCGTCGTGCCCGCCCGCAGGGCGGCGCGGCGGTCGAGCTCGACCCGGTGGCGCTGTCCGTAATCGAAGCCGAGGGTCTCGACATGGTCGAACCGGTCCAGCGCCCAGGCGAGGCAGGTGGCCGAATCCTGGCCGCCGGAGAACAGCACCAGCGCGGCGCGGTCCCCCGAAGGCGCGGCCTCACTCGCCATCGTACTCGGCCCAGGACATCGGGGTCTCGGCGACCCGCACCAGCGCGAGGCTCGGCAGGTCCGGCCGGAGGCGCTGCCAGATCCAGGCCGCGATGTTCTCGGCGGTCGGGTTCTCCAGCCCCTCGATCTCGTTGAGGCAATGGTGGTCGAGCCGGGCGAGCAGCGGCCCGAAGATCGACTCGATGTCGTAGAAGTCGATCACCCAGCCGGTGTGGGCATCGACCGGACCGGCCACCGTCAGCTCGACCCGGT
This sequence comes from Methylobacterium sp. B1, assembly GCF_000333255.1. Classification (NCBI taxonomy): domain Bacteria; kingdom Pseudomonadati; phylum Pseudomonadota; class Alphaproteobacteria; order Hyphomicrobiales; family Methylobacteriaceae; genus Methylobacterium; species Methylobacterium sp. B1. The sequence goes on from NZ_BACT01000879.1 coordinate 7,748, forward strand.
AGGAATGCCCGTGCATCCGGTGGCAGCGGTGGGTCTCGGGCACGTTCGGCAGCCGGTGGGCCGCCTCGAAGGTGAAGGCTTGGGTGATCTTCATGGGCGGGGTTCGCGGGCTGGGACCGATCTCGCACCCGCAATAGCGCCGACGGACCGTTTCGCGCAAAGGCTGGCTGTTCCGGGGCGTGCCGCCCGCCCCTCCCCCGATGGCCGAGGAGGGCCGCCCCGGTGCAGGGTCAGGCCCGGGGGCGGTCCTCCGCGGCCTCTTCCGACCACCGGGCGTACCAGGCCTTGAACAGGCGCAGCTGCGTCTCCGCGTAGTGGCGCTGGCCGGCGCTCAGCGCGTCGGTGGCGTTGAAGTGGAGGGCGTATTCCGGGTTTCCTTCCAGCACCATCAGGTGCTTGTAGTACAGGACGAGGTCCGGCCCCTCGTCGAAGCTCGACAGGATCGCCAGTGCGGCGTCGAGCTCCTCCGCCCGGCGGCGGGCCTGGACGTCGCCCGCGGCGGCCTTCTCGCACAGGGCGACGAGGTGGAGGACCTCCCGCGGCAGGACGTTGCCGATGCCCGTGATGGCGCCCCGGGCGCCGCAATTGACGTAGCCGTGCACCACCTGCGTATCCACCCCGACCATCAGGGTGATGTCGGGCGACTGGCCGGTGATGTGCTCGGCCGCGTAGGTGAGCGAGGCCGCGCCGCCGAACTCCTTGAAGCCGACGAGGTGCGGATACCGGGTGCGCAGGCGGAAGAACAGGTCCGCCCGGGTCTCGAACCCGTAATAGGGGCTGTTGTAGATCACCGACGGCAGGTCGACCGCCGCCTCGAGGATGCCGGAGAAATGGGCTTCCTGCGCCGCGGCCGCGCTCCCCCGCGACAGGACCCGCGGGATGATCATCAGGCCCTGGGCGCCGGCCGCCTTGGCGTGGGCGGCGAGCGCCGCCGCCCGCTTCGGGTTCTGGGCCCCGGTCCCGACGATGACCGGGACGCCGGCCGCCAGCAGCCGCTCGACGCCCGCCATCCGCTCCTCGTCGGTGAGCAGCGGCCAGTCACCCATCGAGCCGCAATAGACCACCGCCGACATCCCCGCGGCGACGAGGTCCTTCCCCTTCCGCGCCAGGGCGTCGAGATCGGGTGTCCGGTCCGGCCGGCAGGGGGTCATCAGGGCCGGGATCGTGCCGGAGAAGATGTGTCGGTCGAAGGCCATCGCCGGCTCGTCTGCTGGGAGGAGAATCGCCCCGGCCGGCCTGTCGGGCCTCGCGGGGTGGCGCCCCTCTCCATGGCAGCGACGCGCGATTCTGGCAAGGATTTTATACAATCTCGCGCTTGGTGGGGGTCGCCGAGGCGTCGCCCAGGAAGGCCATCAGCGCGGACGCGACGTGGTCGATATGGTCGGTCAGGAGGGCGCAAGCCGCTGAGACATGGCCGTTGCGGCAGAGCCGGACGATCTCGCGGTGCTCGCGGTCGGCCCGTTCCAGCTCGGCATTGTCCGTCGAGAGCTGCAGGCGCGTGTAGCGGTCGCACTCGGCCAGGAGGGAGCCGACGAGAGCGAGGGCGCGGGGCCGCTCGGCCCGGCTGTAGAGGAGGAGGTGCAGCTCCGTGTTGAGGGCGCCCCAGCGCGCCGTCGCGCCGTCGCGCAACGCCGCGGCGTAATCCTCCAGCAGGGCGTCGGCCCGGGCGTAATCGTCGGCGGTCAGGTTGGGCGCCGACAGGGACAGGAGGCGGGGCTCGAGGGCGCCCCGGAGTTCCAGGGCCTCGGCCGCGTCCGCCGGCGAGAGCGGCGCCACCATGGCGCCGCGATGGGGCAGGATCCGCACGAGGCCCTCGGCCTCGAGCTGGAACAGGGCTTCCCGCACCGGGATCCGGCTGGCCCCGAACTCCGCCGCGAGGCCGTCCTGGCGGAGCTGCGAGCCGGCCGGATAGCGCCCGTCGAGGATGCGTCGCCGGATCTCGGTCCCGATCGAACCCGCGATGGTCCGGTTCTTCATCGTCTCGCTCCCGGTCGCCCCCGGGAGCTCCGCAGGACCCTTGACGGCGGAGCTCCGGTGTTGAAATTGTATAAAATCAATCGGGCAACGGGCTCGATCAGGACAAGGGTGCCCGCGATGAAGCTCTCCCGTCGCCAGCTTCTGGCCGGAACCGCAGGCGCGGCCGCCGGCCTCGGCCTCCCGCACCTGGTCCGGGCCCAGCCCGGCGGCGGCAGCGTGCTGCGCTTCATCCCGTCGACGCCCCTGCCGTCCCTCGATCCGATCGTCGCCACGAGCTACGTCATCCGCAACCACGGCTATCTCGTCTACGACACGCTGTTCGCCACCGACGAGAATTTCCGGATCCAGCCGCAGATGGTCCGCGAGTGGCAGACCGCGCCCGACGGCCTGCGCTGGACCTTCCATCTCCGCGACGGCCTCACCTTCCATGACGGCTCCCCCGTCGAGGCCAAGGACTGCATCGCGTCCATCGCGCGCTGGTCCAAGCGCGACGCCTTCGGTCAGACCCTGGCGGGATTCGTGGCGGAATACGGCCAGGAGGACGCCCGGACCTTCACGATCAGCCTGAAGCAGCCCTTCCCCCTGCTCCCGGCGGCGTTGGGCAAGCTGTCCTCCAACGTGCCCTTCATCATGCCGGAGCGCATCGCCCTTCAGGACGCGTCCAAGCCGATCGCCGACGCCATGGGGTCCGGGCCCTGGCGGTTCGAGGCGCGGGAATGGATTCCCGGCCAGAACGCGATCTACACCCGCCACGCCGGCTACCGGCCCCGCGAGGAGGCGCCCTCCTGGGCGGCCGGCGGCAAGGTCGCCAAGGTCGACCGGATCGAGTGGCTGGCCATCACCGAGGCCTCGGCGGCGGTGGGCGCGATGATCCAGGGGGCGGTGGACTGGTACGAGCAGCCGGCGATCGACCTGATCCCCGTCCTGAAGGGCAAGCCCGGGATCGAGATCCGCAACGTCCCGCTCGGGCTGATCCTGCTGATGCGGTTCAACCACACGCAGCCGCCGTTCAACAATCCCGAGATCCGCCGGGCCGTGATGATGGCCATGCAGCAGGACGACTACATGCAGGCGGTGGTCGGCAGCCCCGAATACTACCGGGAGGCCAAGACCTTCTTCACGCCGGGCTCGCCGATGTCGACCGGTGCCGGCGGGGCCGCCGCCATGCAGGGGGACCTCGCCAAGGCCAAGGCGATGCTGGCCAAGGCCGGCTACAAGGGCGAGCGCGTGGTGCTGCTGGCCCCGGCCGACCAGCCGATCGCCTACAACCAGTCGCTCGTGACCCAGGATCTGCTCAAGCAGCTCGGGATGACTGTCGATCTGGTCTCCACCGACTGGGGCAGCTTCATCGCCCGCCGCGGCAACCGCGGGCCGGTCGATGCCGGCGGCTGGTCGCTGTTCCACACGCTCTGGTCGGGGGCCGACGTCCTGAACCCGGCGCTCCACCCGCTGATCCGGGCCAACGGTCAGGCCGCGTGGTTCGGCTGGCCGGACGACCCGACGCTCGAGACCCTGCGCAGCGAGTGGATCGCCACGAGCGACGAGGCGCAGCAGAAGGCGCTGGCCGCCCGCATCGAGGAGCGCGCCTTCGCGGTCGTGCCCTACGCCCCTGCGGGCCTCGTGCAGCAGCCGATGGCCGTGAGTTCGAAGCTCAAGGGCATGGTGATGGCGCCCGTGCAGTTCTTCTGGAACATCGAGAAGACCGCCTGAGCCTGGAGGGTCGGAGCGCCCGCGGCGGTCCTAGCCCGCCTCTTTCTCGGACACACCGGCCTGCGCGAAGGTCGCCATGCCGGTGTGGCAGGCGAGCGCGCCCTTCAGCAGGCCCATCGCCATGCCGGCGCCCGAGGCCTCGCCGAGGCGCATGCCGAGCGCCAACAGCGGCACCAGACCGAGCCGCTCCAGCACCTCGGCGTGGACGCCCTCCGCCGAGACGTGGCCGGCGAGGCAATGGTCGAGGGCGCTCGGGTCGGCGGCGTGGAGCACGGCCGCGGCGGCGGTGGCCACGTAGCCGTCGATCACCACCGGGATGCGCTGGAGCCTGGCGGCCAGGATCGCCCCCGCCATGGCGGCGATCTCCCGGCCGCCGAGGCGCGCCAGGACCTGGAGCGGGTCGTCGAGATGGCCGGCATGGTGGGCGAGCGCCGCCTCCACGGCCGCGACCTTCCGGGACAGGCCGTCCCGGTCGACGCCGGTGCCGCGCCCGACCCAGTGGGCGGGATCGCCGCCGAACAGGGCGGCGTAGAGGGCGGCCGCCACGGTGGTGTTGCCGATGCCCATCTCGCCGATGCCGAGGCAGTCGGTACCGGCGGCCACCGCCTCCATGCCGAACGCCATGGTGGCCACCGTGGCGCGCTCGTCGAGGGCCGGCGCTTCCGTGATGTCGCCGGTGGGCATGTCGAGGGCGAGGTCGAACACCTTGAAGCCGAAGCCGTAGGCCGCGCAGATCTGGTTGATCGCCCCGCCCCCGGCGGCGAAATTGTCGAGCATCTGCCGGGTGACCGCGTCCGGGAAGGCCGAGACGCCGCGGCGCGTGACCCCGTGGCTGCCGGCGAAGACGCAGACCAGCGGCCGGTCGAAGCTCGGGGGCGCTTTACTTGGCATGCCGGCAGCACGTCACGAGGCTTCTCAGCCGCCCAGCGAGCCCGCGGGCTTCGTCAGGGTCGCGTCCCGGGCGGCGACCGCGGCCTTCGCCTCCGCGTCGGGGCCCGGCATCGCCTTCAGCAGGTTGCGGATGTCGTCGAAGGGACCGGGTTCGGGAGCGGTCATCGGGTCGGTCATGGCGGCGATGATTTCCTGTGGGCGCCCCCGGACGGGGAGACTATAATGGACCGGCGCGCGGTGGCGGGCGGATGCGAGAGACCGCGATGAACAGGCAGACCGGCGGGGAGGCCGACTGGCCCGGGCGCGGCGCCCTCTACGACCTCGCCGGGTGCCTGCGCTTCTACTCCCGCCTGCCGGTGCCGCAACTGCCCGGAGAGCCGGACCCGCATCGCAGCCCCGACTTCACCACCCTGCCCCGGATGCTGCCGCTGGCCGGCCTGATCCTGGCCCTGCCCGCGGCCCTGGTCCTGGCCGGCGGCTGGTGGATCGGGCTCGGGCCGTTCCTGGCCGCGACGCTCGCCATCGCCGTACTGGTGGTGGCCACGGGCGCCCTGCACGAGGACGGGCTCGCCGACGTCGCCGACGGGTTCGGCGGCGGCACCACCCGGGAGCGCCGCCTGGAGATCATGCGCGACAGCCGGATCGGCGCCTACGGGGGCGCGGCCCTGGTCCTGGCCCTGGCCCTGCGGATCGGCGCCCTGGCCACGCTCCTCGACCGGACCGGGTACGCCGCCGTCACCGGCCTGATCCTGGCCGCCGCCCTGTCGCGGGTCGCCGCCCTCGCCCCGATGGTGCTGCTGGAGCCGGCCCGGCCCGGCGGGCTCGCCGCCGCGGTGGGCCGCCCGGACCGGGCGAGCCTCGCCACCGCCCTCGGCCTCGGTGCGGTGCTGGCCCTCGGCGCCGTGCCGCTCGGCCTGCCGTTCGGCGGCGTCGTGTCGATGATCCTGTGCGCCGGCCTCGCGGCTTTGGCCCTGACCCGGCTCGCCCGCGCCAGGATCGGGGGGCAGACCGGGGACGTGATCGGCGCCTGCCAGCAGGTCGCGGAGATCGCCGCGCTGCTGGCCCTGGTGGCGGCTTGGGCGGAGTGAGGACGCCAACGCGTCTTGACCCGGCCACGATCCCCCGCCCAAGGTTTCCCGATGCCGCCCGCGCCAAAACCCTCCTCGCCCTGCACCAAGGTCTGCGTGCTCGACGCCCCGACCGGATTGTGCTGCGGCTGCGGGCGGACCCGCGACGAGATCGCCGTCTGGGGGGCGCTGTCGGAGGTGCAGCGCCGCACCGTCATGGCGGGGCTCGAAGCCCGGATGCGGGCCGCCGGCCTCACGCCTCTGGAAGCGCCGCTGCCGTCATGATCTATCTCGGCCTCGCCGCCCTCGCCCTGGTGGCCGTCGCCCTGGTCCTCAGCGACGGCAGCGACAGCGTCGGCGGCGTGATCGGGCCCGATCAGCTCGCCAACCTCGCCTGGACCGGCACGATCCTGCTCCTGGTGGTGGCCGGATTCTGGCGGCAATTTACGGCGCGCCTCGGCGCAAACCTGCAGGCGCTCCTGGCCTGGGGGCTGATCGGCCTCGCCCTCGTGATCGGCTATAGCTACCGCGACCGGATCCAGGATGTCGGCGCCCGGGTGCTCGGCGATCTCCGGCCGGGGAGCGCGACCCCGGGCGCCGACGGGTCCGTCACCGTCACCCGGCGGGCGGACGGAGATTTCCGCGTCGACGCCGAGGTGAACGGCCGGGTGCAGCCCTTCCTGTTCGACACCGGGGCGAGCAGCGTCGTGCTCACCGCCGAGAACGCCGCCGCCCTCGGCCTCACCCCCGCGCCCGCCGATTTCACCGCCCGCGTCTCCACCGCCAACGGCATCACCTACGCGGCGCCGACCCAGCTCGACTCGCTCAGCGTCGGCACGATCACCGAGCGGCGGGTCAACGCCATGGTGGCCAAGCCCGGCGCGCTCTCCGCGAACCTCCTCGGCCAGACCTTCCTGTCGCGGCTGTCCGGCTACGAGGTGCGGGGCGACCGCCTGATCCTGCGGCGTCCCTGACCGGGCCGCCGCTCAGGCCGCGCGGGCTTCTTCGGGCGCCGCGCGGGAGACCAGCGCCACCGCCTCCCGCAGGGTCGCGAGGTCCGCCTCCGGGCGCATGCCGTGGGTCGAGAGATGGCGCCGGTAGGCCCGCGCCCCCGGCCGGCCGTTGAACAGACCGAGCATGTGCCGGGTCACCGCGTGCAGCCGTTCGCCCCGGGCCAGGGCCGCTGCGATATAGGGCTCGAATGTCGCGATCGCCGCGAAAGCGTCGGGGGCCGGTGCCGGCACGCCGAACAGGTCGGGATCGACACCGAGCAGCAGCGCCGGCTCGGTATAGGCGGCGCGGCCGACCATCACGCCGTCGACCTCGGCGAGCCGCGCCCGCGCGGCGTCCAGGTCGCGCAGGCCGCCATTGACCGCGATCGGCAGGCCGGGCAGCCGCTGCTTCAGCCGGGCCGCGCGTCCGTAATCGAGAGGCGGCACGTCCCGGTTCTCCTTGGGCGAGAGCCCCTGGAGCCAAGCCTTGCGCGCATGGACGATCAGCCCGTCGACGCCCGCCGCCACCACGGCGTCGGCCAGGGTGTCGAGCGCGGCCTCGGGATCCTGGTCGTCGACGCCGATCCGGCACTTCACCGTGACCGGCACGGAGACCGCCGCCTTCAGGGCGGCGACGCAGTCGCCCACCAGGGCCGGCTCGCGCATCAGGCAGGCGCCGAAGCGGCCCTCCTGCACCCGGTCCGAGGGGCAGCCGACATTGAGATTGACCTCGTCGTAGCCGAAATCCGCGGCGATCCGCGCGGCCTGCGCCAACTCCGCCGGATCCGAGCCGCCGAGCTGGACCGCCACCGGGTGCTCGGCATCCGCGAAGCCGAGCAGGCGCTCCCGCGGCCCGTGCAGCACTGCGCCGGTGGTCACCATCTCGGTGTAGAGCCGGGCGCGCGCCGAGAGGGACCGGTGGAAGGCCCGGCAATGCCGGTCCGTCCAGTCCATCATCGGGGCGACGGAAAACCGCCATCCCGCCAGTGCGCCGCGTTCGTCAGCCGCCGTCACGTTCCCAGATCCGTGCTGTGACCCGTATCCCGCCCGCCATGCGTCCCGCCGGAGGCCGCGCGTCCGGGGATCCGGCCGATGGCGCGGGAGGGCGCCGGATACCACGGGAGGCCGCCCGGCGAAACGCCGTGCGGTGCCGGTCAGTCCGTCGCCGGCGTCGCGGCTGGCCTTTGGCTCGGTGAGGCGCGCGCTCGGTCAGGCGCGTGGTCCGGCCGGCCAGTAAATCCCTCGGCGATCGCACCATGTCGGTGAAAACCGGGCCGAAGCATGGCTCCCATGTGCGGCCGGCATGGAATCATTCCAATGTAAAGAAGATGATGGGCCGGTGCGGCGCCGTGGAGCATTCGCCGATGTGGCGCTCGTCGCCTACACCCGCATGGCCCATGAGGGCGGCTTCGACCTCGCGGGCTACGGGGCCATCCGCGCCTGGATCGGGCGCGTCGAGGACGGCCTCGGGATCGGCCCCTATGCCGGGCCGGCCTGATCGGCCGGGGGCGGCAGCGCGGCGGTGCCGTATTCCGGCAGGCTGACCCGCACGGTGGTCCCCTCCCCCACCGCGCTCTCGATGGCGATGCGTCCGCGGTGGCGGTTGAGGCTGTGCTTGACGATGGCGAGCCCCAGGCCCGTGCCCCCGCGGGCGCGGCTCGACGCGACGTCGACCCGGTAGAAGCGCTCCGTGAGCCGCGGGATGTGCTCGGGCGGGATGCCCGGCCCG
>NZ_BACT01000878.1:0-5383 GCF_000333255.1 Methylobacterium sp. B1
TGCCTTCCTGCTCATGGCGCCGCTCGCCGCCGCGGGCCTGGGGCTCGCCCTGGCCTCACGCCGCGCTTCAGGGGTGAGGTNGGAGACGGATCGTCAACCGTAATGTCGTCATAACCGCCGGGCAGGGTGGTGCCTCGATCGAGGAGTATGGGTGTTGCTGAGCGAGGGCACTGTTCCCGGCGCCTTGGCCGGCGCCGCGCTGCGGGACCGGACGGCCGACGGCCGTCTGACGCTCGACGGCCGCTGGACCGCCGACCAGGGCCCGGCCGTCGAGGCCGCGGCCGCGGGCATCGCGGCGGCCGGCCGCGCCGGGCCGGTGGCGGTCGACCTGTCGGCCATCGAGCGCCTCGACACCCTCGGCGCCTGGGTTCTGGAGCGGACCCGCGCCGAGATCGAGCAGGCGGGGGGCGCCCTCACCTATCTCAACGCACGGCCGGAGCACCGCACCCTTCTGGGGGAGGTTCGCCTGCGCGAGCCGGACGCGCCGCCGCCCCGGCGGCACGGCCCGGTCGTCGGCCTGCTCGATGCCACCGGGCGCCAGACGGTGCAGGGCGGCCATGAATTCGTCACCGCCCTCGCCTTCCTCGGCGAGCTGATCGCCGCCTGCGGACGCGTCGCCCTGCGGCCCGGCACGTTCCGCGGCAACGCCCTGATCAACCAGATCCAGCAGGTGGCGCTCAACGGCACGCCGATCATCGTGCTGATCTCGTTCCTGGTGGGCGGCATCGTCGCCCAGCAGGGGATCTTCCAGCTCCAGCGCTTCGGCGCCCAGACCTTCGTGGTCAACCTGATCGGCCTGCTGATCCTGCGCGAGATGGGCGTGCTGCTCACCTCGATCATGGTCGCCGGCCGCTCTGGCTCGGCGATCACCGCCGAGATCGGCTCGATGCGCATGCGCGAGGAGGTGGACGCGCTCCGGGTCATGGGCCTCGACCCGGTCGAGATCCTGATCGTGCCCCGGGTGCTCGCCCTGATGATCGGCCTGCCGATGCTGACGCTGATCGGCGACCTCGCGGCGCTCGCCGGCGGCGGCCTCACCGCGATGCTCTACGGCGGCCTGACCCTCGACCAGTTTCTGGTCCGGCTCCAGGCGGCGGTGGGCGTCCACCACGTCATGGTCGGCCTGATCAAGGCGCCGTTCATGGCGCTGACCATTGGGGTGATCGCCACGATCGAGGGTTTCGCGGTCGAAGGCTCGGCGGAATCGCTCGGCCGCCACGTCACCGCGTCGGTGGTGAAGTCCATCTTCATGGTCATCGTCCTCGATGGCCTGTTCGCGGTGTTCTTCGCCGCGATCGACTTCTGAGGCCGACCCGATGACCGCCCCCGCCCCGATCATCCGCGTGCGCGACCTCGTGGTCGGATTCCGCGACCGCAACATCCTGAAGGGTCTGAGCCTCGACATCCGCGCCGGTGAGATCCTCGGCTTCGTCGGGGCCTCGGGCCAGGGCAAGTCGGTGCTCACCCGGACGATCCTCGGCCTCAACCCCAAGCGGCCGGCACGATCGAGGTATTCGGCCGGGACGTCGACGAGCTCACCTACGCGGAGCGGCGCCGGATGGAGCAGCGCTGGGGCGTGCTGTTCCAGCAGGGCGCCCTGTTCTCGGCGCTGACCGTCAAGCAGAACATCCAGGTGCCGATGCGCGAGCACCTGAACCTGTCCGAACGCCTCCTCGACGAGTTCGCCCGGCTCAAGATCGAGATGGTCGGCCTGAAGCCCGACGCCGCCGACAAGCTGCCCTCGGAGCTGTCGGGCGGCATGATCAAGCGCGCGGCGCTCGCCCGCTCCCTGGCCCTCGACCCCGAGATCCTGTTCCTCGACGAGCCGACCTCGGGCCTCGACCCGATCGGCGCCGGCGAGTTCGACGACCTCGTCTCGACCCTCAAGGAAACGCTGGGCCTGACCGTCTTCATGGTCACCCACGACCTCGACAGCCTCTACACCGCCTGCGACCGCATCGCGGCGCTCGGCGACGGCCAGATCATCGCCGCCGGCACGATCGACGAGATGCTGGCGAGCGACCATCCCTGGCTGCGCTCCTACTTCCACGGCAAGCGCGCCCGGACCATCGCGACGGGCGGCGCCTCGGCTCATGCCTGACCCGATGCCTGATCACCGTCCCACCCAGATCCCGCCCTGCTCCCCTCCGGGGGCCGGGGCCACAGGCCCGGCCGCATCCCCGCCGGCCAGAACCGCAGGTTGAGCGCATGGAAACCCGCGCGAACTACGCCCTCATCGGGGCCTTCACCATCGCCGTCATCCTGGCGGGCTTCGGCACCGTGCTGTGGCTCTCCGGCGGCTCCTCGCGGCAGGTCAGCCAGATCGTCCGCATCGTCTTCTCCGGCTCGGTCGGGGGGCTCTCGCGCGGATCGAGCGTGAACTTCAACGGCATCAAGGTCGGCGAGGTCACTGATATCCGCCTCGCTCCGCAGGATCCCCGCCGGGTGCTCGCCACGATCAAGGTCGATCCCGCGACCCCGCTCCGGGCCGACACCCGCGCCCGCCTCGACTCGGCGATGCTCACCGGCGTCTCGGTGATCTCCCTGTCGGGCGGCAACGCCGACGCGCCGGTGCTGACCCCGATGGCCAACGGCGAGCCGCCGACCATCTTCGCCGATTCCTCCGACATGCAGGACATGATGGCGCTGGCCCGTCAGGTGGCGCAGCGGGCCGACGACATGCTCGCCCGCCTGGACAGGCTCGTCTCCGCCAACGAGGGGGCGATCAACCGGTCGCTGTCCAATGTCGAGACCTTCTCCAAGACGCTCGCCGATGCCGGCCCCAACATCTCAGCCCTGGTCAAGGCGGTGGACGGCGCGAAGCTCGGCCGGGTAATCGACAATGCCGACCGCTTCTCGGCAGCCCTGTCCAAGGCCAGCCCCGACATCGAGGCGGGCCTGCACGACGCCCGGCTGCTCGCCGGCAAGCTCAGCGCCTCGGCCGACAAGATCGACGCGGTGCTCAACGGCGCCGAGAGCTTCCTGGGCTCGGCCTCCGGCCAGGAGGGCTCCAGCACCTTCGCGGAGATCCGCGCGGCGGCGATCTCGGTCCGCGACGCCGGCAAGGCGTTCCGGACCATGTCGGAGAACCTCGACAAGCGCACTGCCAGCATCGCGACCAGTTTCGGACGGCTCAGTGGCACCGGCCGCCGGGAGGTGGAGGCCCTGTCGGGGGACGGGCAGCGGACCCTGAGCACCCTCAACCGCACGGTGCGCAGCCTGGAGCGCGACCCGAGCCAGGTGATCTTCGGCGGCAAGCCATCGTTGCCCGAATACAACGGTGGGCGCTGAAAGCGCGCGGCGCCGGACGGATGTGTCCCGGCGCACGGCACGGATGCCGCAGCGGATTAGTTTTAACCGCATAGCTTTTACAGCTCCGCTGCTCGCCGGCGGAGTTTCTCAGGTCATGTGTATGGTCCGCTCGTCCCACATCCTCGCCGCCGCGCTGTTCGCCGCCCTCCTGGGCGGCTGCGGCGGCGGTGTGGCGCCCCTCACCTTCGACCTCGCGGCGCTGCCCCCCGCGGGCCGGCCGATCGCGGCCGGCCGTTCGATCGTGGTGTCGGAGCCGGTGGGGATCCAGCCCTTCGAGGCCGACCGGATCATCGTGCGCGAGAACGGCGGGGCGCTGTCCTTCCTGGGCGGCGGCCAATGGGCCGACCGGCTGCCGCGCCTGATCCAGACGCGGCTCATCCAGAGCCTGGAGAATTCCGGCCGGCTCCGCTCGGTGAGTCGCCCCGGCGACAAGGTCGTGGCCGACTACCAGCTGATCAGCGAGATCCGCGCCTTCGATGTCCAGGCCGCGACCGGCGAGGCGGTGGTCGACCTGTCGCTGAAGCTCGTGGCCGACGGCACCGGCAAGGTCGCCGCCGCGCGGATCTTCACGGCCCGGGTCCCGGTGTCCAAGATCGATGCCGGAAACGGCGCTCGCGCCCTCGATCAGGCGCTGGTGACCGTGCTCGCCGACGTGGTGCGGTGGGTGAACAGCGGGCGGTGAAACCGCCTCACTCCATCACGGCGGCCTTCATGATCACCACCATGGTGGCCCGGGCCGGGCCGTCCGTGCAGCGGATGAGGTGGGGCCGGTCGCAGCGGTAGCGCAGGGTCTCGCCGGCCCGCGCGCGCTGCACGCTGCCGCCGATCTCGACCTCGAACGCGCCCTCGGCGACCGACAGCGATTCCACCGAGCCGCGCTGGTGCGGGTCCGAGTCGAGGACGCCGCCGAGATCCGCCGTGACCTCGTACCATTGCAGCCACTCGATCGTCTTGAGCCAGCCGATGATCGCGAGCCGCACCTTCCCGTCCTCGGAGACGAGGATCGGCGTGTCGGCCCGGGAGGTCTTCTCGATGAAGGGCTCCTCGTCGCCCGCCGCCAGCACCCGCTCGATGGACACGTCCAGCGCCTGCGACAGGCGCCAGATGGTCGCGAGGGTCGGATTGGTCTCGTTGCGCTCGATCTGGCTGATGATCGATTTGGCCACGCCGGACTGCTCGGCGAGTTCCGAGAGCGACAGGTTGTAGGCCTTGCGCAGCCGCTGGATGGTCTTGCCGAGCTGCCCGGAGAGCGCCTGCGCGCCGGTCAGCAGGTCGCGCCCGCGCCCCCGGTCGGGCCGTTCCGCCTGATCCTGCATCGTCACCGGTCCGCCTGTACCGTTCCGTTATCCGAACGATCGTGCGCTTCTTCAAACGCAATCGCCGCCCGGTTGCAAGGCGGCGGGCGGCGGGCGCGCGGGAAAGTGCCGGCTCGGGCGCGGCCTACGACCAGAGAGCGTGGAAGTGATGGACCGGCCCGTGGCCCGTCCCGACCGCGAGCTGGTCGGCGGCGGCGAGGGCGGCCGTGAGGTAAGCCTTGGCGGCCGCCACCGCCTCAGGCAGATCCAGGCCCTGGGCGAGTCCCGCCGCCACCGCGGCCGAGAGCGTGCAGCCGGTGCCGTGGGTGTTGGTCGTCGCGATTCGCGGCGCCGAGAGGGTCCGCAGGGTGCCGTCCGCCGTGACGAGGTGGTCGATGCTCTCGCGCCCCACGCCGTGGCCGCCCTTGATCAGCACCGCCCGGGCGCCCAGCCCCACGAGCCGCCGGGCCTGGGCCACGATCGTCGCCGCGTCCGTGGCGACGGCCTCGCCGAGGAGCACCGCCGCCTCCGGCAGGTTGGGGGTGATCAGATCGGCCCGCGGCAGCAGCCGCTCGCGGAGCGTCGCCACGGCCGCGTCCGCGATCAGCCGGTCGCCGCTCGTGGCGACCATCACGGGATCGAGGACGATCGGGATCGCCCCGGCGTGGCGCGCCAGCCCCTCGGCCACGGCGGCGATCACGGCCACCTGCGACAGCATGCCGATCTTCACGGCCTTCACGGCGAGGTCGGAGAACACGCTGTCGATCTGCCGGGTA
>NZ_BACT01000877.1:0-2165 GCF_000333255.1 Methylobacterium sp. B1
GCCGCGATCTCGGGGAAGCTCAGGGCCGGATCCTCCGGCGGCATGGCCGGCTCGGGGGCTGCCGCGACGGCCTCGCCCCAGGCCAGATCGGCCATATCCGCTCCGAGCGGGGCGTGGGGCTCCGGCGCGGCGTCGGGCTCCGGCGCGGCGTCGGGCTCCGGCGCGGCCTCGGCGAAGGTGCCGGTGTCAGGGGGCGAGACAGTCTCGCGCTCGTCGGCAAAGCCGGGAACGGTGTCCAGGTCGGCCACCAGGTCGGCCACCCTGTCGATCTCGTCGACCGGCGCCGCGACGGCCTCCGGCTCGGAATCCGCGACCCGCTCCGGTGCTTCCGCATCCGGCTCGGCCTCCGCCGAGACCGGGAGGAACACCAGATCCTCGTGGAGCGCCGGGCTGCCGGGGCGCGCCACGAGGGCGGCCACCGTGATGGCCGGTACGTCCATGGCGATGTAGCGGTCGACGTCGCTCTGGTTCAGATCGGCCGGCTCGCCGGCCGGCCGCGCGCTCCGGTGGGGCGGCACCCGCACCGCGTCCTCGCCCCAGATGGCGATCATCGCGGAGACCCGGTCCTCCAGGTAGCGCAGGGTGTAGACGATCCGGGCGGTGCGCTGCGCGGTCAGGTCCTGGAAGGAGCAGGCGGTGTAGATCGCGGTGGCGTGGCGGTCGAGGGCGTCGCAGGCCTGCGCGTCGGCCCCATGCTCGCGGAGGGTCCAGGCCGCCTCCTGGATCGACTCGGCGGCGCTGAGGATGTCGGAGGTGGCCTGCTCGGTCTCGCGCACGATGGCGTCGAGGGCGAGCGACGCCTGCGTCAGCCGGGTCTCGTCGCTGTTCGGGGCGTTGAGCGCCGCGATCTCGCCCTTGGTCCGGCTGATCGCGTCGGCCATGTCGAGGAGGTTGCCGCGCAGGTGGCCGAAGGCCTCCTGCCCGCGGTCGGCGGTGACGCTCCGCTCCAGCCGTGCGATCGCTCCGAGCAGCACCTCGGTTTCGGGGCCCCGGTTGCGCCGGGCGTACTCGGCGAGGAACCAGCGGCCGCGCTCGCTGGCGCTGATCGTCGCCTCGATCGCCTCGTACTCGGCCGACGCATGCGCGCTCGGAGTCACGGAACCGAACATGGGCCTCTCTGGACGCTGGCGGCGGGCGCGGTAGCGGCCCGCCCAGGTGCGCGCCAATCCCCGGGAATTTGACAGACTCCCTTTAACGGGCGCTTACGGACGGCCTACGCCCCCCGCCCCTCCCGTCGAGACCCGCCTTGCCCCGCCCGTCCGGCCCGGCGCGCCTGTCGCTGCTCTACGCCGTGGTGTTCACCGAGATCGGCATCGCGATGCCGTTCATGCCCCTGTGGCTCAACGCCCTGGGCCTCGATGCAAGGGTGATCGGCCTCCTGCTCGCGCTGCCGATCGCCACGCGGATCGCCGCCACGGCCCCGCTCATGAGCCTGCTCGACCGGGGCCTGGGCCCGCGCCGGCTGATCCTGCTCGGCAGCCTCGCGCTCAGCCTGACCTACGCGTTGATGCCGGCCGCGGCCGGGATCGCCTGGCCGTGGCTCGCCGCGCTCATCGTGCTCAACGCGGTCGCCGGCGCGCCCCTCGTGCCCTGCATCGACTACCTGACGCTCGCGGCCGTGCGCGGGGATTCCCGCCTCGCCTATTCGCGGATCCGGATGGCGGGCTCCGTCGCGTTCCTGCTGGCGAACCTCGCGGGCGGAGTGCTTCTGACGGCGCTGGGCGGGCGGCTCGCCGTGCCGCTTCTGCTGACCGGCCTCGCCCTCGGCGCGGCGCTGGTGGCGTGGCGCAGCCGCGCGGTGGCGGCCCTGCCGCCGTCCGCGGCGGGAACAGGCCGGCCGCGGCTGCCGCTGAAGCTGTGGCTGTGTATCGGCGCGGCGGCCGCGATCCAGGCGAGCCAACGGGCGATCTACGGGTTCGGCAGCATCTACTGGACCAGCCAGGGGATCCCGGCGGCCTGGGTCGGCTCGCTCTGGGCGACCGGGGTGCTCGCCGAGATCGCCCTGTTCGCCGCCCTGCCCGCCCTGCCGGCCGCCTGGCGCAGCCCGGTGCGGCTCCTCGGCGCCGGGGCCGTCGCGGCGATCCTGCGGGCGGTCGGCATGTTCCTCCTCGGCGACCATCTCGCCGCGCTGGTGCCGCTGCAATGCCTCCACGGCCTGACCTTCG
>NZ_BACT01000876.1:0-1603 GCF_000333255.1 Methylobacterium sp. B1
TGGTGTCGGCCCCCGCCACGAGGTCGGTGAGCGCGGTGTTTGCGCCCTCGATCCGCTGCAGCAGGCTGCCGAGTTCGCGACCCATCCGGTCGTTGGTCTCGAAACAGCTCCGAGAGGGTGCGGCCCGCGCCGTCCTCGACGGCGGCGCGCAAGCAGCTCGGCCGAGGCCCGCGACTGCACGGCCAGTTCCTCGGTCCGCGCCCGCAGGCTCTCGGCCAGGGGCACGCCGGTCTCGGCGAGCGCCCGCTCGATCGCCTCGGCCCGGTCCGCGAGCGCCCGGGACAGGTCCATCATCGGCCCGTCGATGGCGCCGCGCAGGCGCTCGACATGGCCCTCCAGGCTGTCGCCGACCGCGCGGCCGCTGCCCTCGACGCTGGCGACGAGCGCGCCGCCGCGCTCCTCGATGGCGCGTACCAGGGTCTCGGCGCTCTCGGCGAGGCGGCGGGACAGGGCCTCGCCGCGGGCATCCACCAGGGCGCCGAGCGCCGTGGCACGGCGCTCGAACCCGGCCCCGAGGGCCTCGGTGCGGGCGTCGATCAGGCCGGCGAGCGCGGCCTCGCGGCGGCTGAGGGTCTCGGCCAGCGCCGCGTTATGGGCGTCGACCTGCTCGGCATGGGCCCGCGCCCGCTCGTCGAGGGCGGCGACCAGGGACGCCGTGCGCTCGTCCATCAGGCCCGCGAAGGCCTCGTGGCGGTCGTCGAAGGCGGTGGCCAGGGTGTCGGCGCGCTGCGCCACCAGGGTCGCGAACAGCCGCATGGGGCTGTCGATGCGCTGGGTGAAGGCATCGGCGCGGGCGTCGACGCCACGGCCCAGGGCCTCACTCTGCGCCTCCACGGCCTGCGCCAGGGCCGCGGTGCGGCCCTCGACGATGCCGTCGAGATCCCGCAGCCGGGTGTCGAAGGCCTCGACCAGGGCGCCGGTACGACCCTCGACGACGCCGTCGAAATCGCGCAGCCGGGTGTCGAAGGTCTCGACCAGAGCGCCGGTACGGCCTCGGACGACGCCGTCGAGGTCGCGCAGCCGGGCGTCGAAGGTCTGAACCAGGGCGCCGGTGCGACCTTCGACGACGCCGTCGAGATCCCGCAGCCGGGTGTCGAAGACCTCCACGAGGGCGCCGGTACGGCCCTCGGCCGCCGCCACCAGGGCCTGGCTGCGGTCCTCCAGAAGCCCCTCGATGGACGCGCGCGCCTGCTCGAAGGTCGACCGCAGGGTCTCGATGCGCGCGTCGACCCGCTCGGACACGTCGCGGCCGGTACCTTCGACCAGCGCGCCGAGGCGGTTCTGCACCCGATCGAACAGGGTCTGCAGCTCGCCCGTCCGCTCCTTGAGAGTCTCGGCGAGCCGGTTCTCGCGCTCCTCGAGCAGGCCGGCGATGGCCGGGTTCACCCCCTCGATGGTCGCCTGGAGCGCCTGGGTGCGGTGCTCGATGGTCCCGGCGATCTGGCGGCCGCGGTTGTCCACGAGGCGGTCGATCTCGCCCTGCGCCCGCTCGAACAGGCCCTGAAGGTCCGAGAGGCGGGAATCCAGCAGGTCCGCCATCTGGGCGGGTGCCGCGTCGAGGGTCGCGCGCAGGCCCTCGGTCCGGGCCGCGATGGCGTCGGCG
>NZ_BACT01000875.1:0-3109 GCF_000333255.1 Methylobacterium sp. B1
GACCCTGGCGGACCAGTTCTTCTGTAATCCAGCTGACGACGCGCTCGGTGCCGCCGTAGAACTTCGGAGGGACGGCCTCCGACAACGGAGCGATCTGGGCAATGCGCACGAAGTGTCTCCTGGTTGGCCGAATTTGACGGGGGGTCTAACCCTGCCGGCCTGAGCGGGACATGAATGAAACGGACGGCCAAGGTTATGGTTCCTGGCGACCCCCGTTGTCGCTCACCGTTTTGTGCAGCGCGCTCGCTGTCCCCGAATTCCTCCGAATCAGCGGCCGCGACATGGTCACCGGCGCCCAATCCGCTGCTCGCGGGGCAGTCGCGCGGAGCCGGCCCGTCTCCGGTCCGGACACGCGCATCGCCTCCATGCGCCTCAGGATCACGAACGCCGGCTATCGGGATCAGGTTGCGCCCGGACCCGACAAACCCGTACTCCGGGACGGCGCAGCAGATCCCGGAACCGGATACGGACCGGGCGCCCGAAACGGCGGTGTCGGCGCTTCTGGATCCCGGGCTCGCCCGCTGCGCCCCGGACCGGCGACGCGGATGTCCAGGGCCCTCCGCCCCCCAGGCCCGCGTCCCGCCTCACGGGCGTTGCCGCCGCGTCAGCTTTCTGTCATAAGCCGCACCGCGTCGAACCGCCCGGCCGATAGGGCTGCCGTGGCGGCTCGTGCTGCTCCACCAGAAGCATCAGCGCGCGAACCCCATCCGACCCTTGCGGGGCGGTCCGGGATCATTTCGCGCAACGGAGAGCCAAATGCCCAAGTTGAAGACGAAATCGGGCGCGAAGAAGCGCTTCAAGATCACCGGCACCGGCAAGGTGATGTACGCCCAGGCCGGCAAGCGCCACGGGATGATCAAGCGGACGACCAAGCAGATCCGCAACCTGCGCGGCACCACGACCCTGTTCGAGGGCGATGCCGCCAACGTGAAGAAGTACTTCCTGCCGAACGCGCGGTAAGTCCTTCAACACCCGTTGCCACTGTCTTTCGTCGAATCCAGGAGATAACCGATGGCCCGCGTCAAGCGCGGCGTGACCAGTCACGCGAAGCACAAGAAAGTTCTGAAGGCCGCCAAGGGCTATTACGGCCGGCGCAAGAATACGATCCGGATCGCCAAGCAGGCGGTCGAGAAGGGCATGCAGTATGCCTACCGCGACCGCAAGAACAAGAAGCGCACGTTCCGCGCCCTCTGGATCCAGCGTCTCAACGCGGCGGTCCGCGAGCACGGCCTGACCTACTCGCGCTTCATCGACGGTCTGGCGAAGTCCGGCATCGTCGTCGACCGCAAGGCCCTGTCGGAGCTCGCGATCCACGAGCCGGCGAGCTTCGCCGCCGTCGTCGAGAAGGCGAAGGCCGCACTGCCGCAGACCACCGCCAAGGCCGCCTGATCCAGGCCTGAGGCGAGACGTACGGAAGGCGCGGTTCCCCGGGGAGCCGCGCCTTCGTCGTTTACGAGGTCCCCTGCCCCGCGCTTGCGTGCGGGCGCACAACGCGCGAGAGCACGGCCCGACGGCCGACTCCGCCAACCCTGCTCGAAGACAGCGATGACCGATCTCGATACCCTCGAACGCGATCTCCTGGCCCAGGTGAGCGCGGCGTCCGACGAGGCGGCCCTCGACGCGGTCCGCGTCGCCGCGCTCGGCAAGAAGGGCAGTGTCTCGGATCTGCTGAAGACCCTCGGTGCGATGACGCCGGAGGAGCGTAAGGAGCGCGGCCCGCTGATCAACGGCCTGCGCGACCGGGTCCAGGGCGCCGTCACCGCGCGCAAGACCGCCCTCGCCGAGGCCGCTCTGGAGGCCCGCCTCGCCTCCGAGCGGGTCGACGTGACGCTGCCGGTCCGCGAGGCCCCCGAGGTGCGCGGCCGGATCCATCCGATCTCCCAGGTGATCGACGAGATCACCGCGATCTTCGCCGATATGGGCTTCGCGGTAGCCGAGGGTCCGGACATCGAGACGGACGAGCTGAACTTCACCGCCCTCAACTTCCCGCCCGGGCACCCGGCCCGCGAGATGCACGACACCTTCTTCCTGGCGCCGGACCGCGACGGGAAGCGCAAGGTGCTGCGCACCCACACCTCGCCGGTCCAGATCCGCACCATGCGGGCGCAAACCCCGCCGATCCGGGTGATCATCCCGGGCCGGACCTACCGGCACGATTCCGATCAGACCCACACGCCGATGTTCCATCAGGTCGAAGGGCTGGTGATCGACAAGGCGGCCAACATCGCCAACCTGAAATGGGTGCTGGAGGAGTTCTGCAAAGCGTTCTTCGAGGTGGAGGGCGTGAAGATGCGCTTCCGCCCGTCCTTCTTCCCCTTCACCGAGCCCTCCGCGGAGGTCGACATCCAGTGCTCGCGCAAGGGCGGCGAGATCCGCTTCGGCGAGGGCGACGACTGGCTGGAGATCCTGGGCTGTGGGATGGTGCACCCGAACGTGCTGCGCAATTGCGGGCTCGACCCGGATGCCGTGCAGGGCTTCGCCTTCGGTGTCGGCATCGACCGAATCGCCATGCTGAAATACGGCATGCCGGACCTGCGGCCGTTCTTCGAGGCCGACGTCCGCTGGCTGGATCATTACGGCTTCCGCCCGCTCGACGTTCCGAGCCTCGTGGGCGGCCTCACGGGCTGAGCCCCACCGGCCTCACCGGGGCCCTCCGGCTCCGGTGACGGCCCCGCCATCCTGTTCCTCCGACGGTCGAGCCGATATCGGGCTCTCGAAGGTCCATCATGAAATTCACCCTCTCCTGGCTCAAGGACCACCTCGACACCGAGGCCACCCTCGACACCGTCGCCGAGACGCTGACGCGGATCGGCCTGGAGGTGGAGGGCGTCGAGGACAAGGCCGCCGCGCTGAAGCCCTACGTGATCGCGAAGATCCTGACGGCCGAGCAGCACCCGAACGCCGACCGGCTGCGGGTCTGCTCCGTCGAGACGGGCACGGGCGCGCCCGTGCAGGTGGTCTGCGGAGCGCCGAACGCCCGGGCCGGTCTCGTCTCGGTCTTCGCGCCGCCGGGCACCTACGNTCCGGGGCAGAACATCACCCTGTCGGTGGGCACGATCCGCGGCGTGGAGAGCCGCGGCATGCTGTGCTCGGGCGCCGAGCTCGGGCT
>NZ_BACT01000874.1:0-2120 GCF_000333255.1 Methylobacterium sp. B1
ACATCGAGGACCTCGCCAAGCGCTTCGAGGAGCACTACTGAGAGGCGAAGCCGCCTCGGGCTGAACGGGGCGGCGCTGTACGGCGCCGTCGGTTTGGCCGGTCCAGACCCGGGACTTCGCCGAGCCGACGCGAGGTCCCGGAAGAATCCCGCCGCAGGGTCATGCGGAATCAACCGCCCCGATTTCGGGGCACCCGGCCGTACCTTGGCACGGCGGCCGAGACGAAAAGGAAGCCAGCACCATGCGTCACGGTTATCGCGGCCGCCGTTTCAACCGCACCGCCGAGCATCGCAAGGCGATGTTCGCCAACATGTCGGTCGCTCTGCTCAAGCACGAGCAGATCATCACGACCCTGCCGAAGGCCAAGGATCTGCGCCCGGTGGTGGAGAAGCTGATCACGCTCGGCCGCATCGACAGCGTTCACACCCGGCGTCTCGCCATGGCGCAGCTGCGCGATGCCGACATGGTCAAGAAGCTCTTCACCGTGCTCGGCCCGCGCTACAAGGGCCGTCCGGGCGGCTATTGCCGCATCATGAAGGCCGGCTTCCGCCAGGGTGACAACGCCCCGATGGCCGTGATCGAGTTCGTCGATCGCGACGTCGAGGCCCGCGGCAAGGATTCCGGTCCGAGCCAGGTCGCCGAGGCCGCCTGATACCTCGAAGGGCGTTCCGACGCTCCCGATGTCTGAGAAGCCGTCCCGGCTCCGCTCCTGGCGGTCGGTCCCGCGGACTTCGAACAGGTCGCGGAAATCCGCGTCGAACGTCACGACGATGCGCAGGCGGCGGTGCTTCGAATCGTAGGAGCGCAGACCGATCCGGTCGTAGCAGGCCCCGCGGAACAGGAACTTGGTGCGCTCGATGGCGATCGTCTCGCGCGGGATCGAGGTCTCGTCATGGGCATCGAGACGGATGTCGGGCGTCGTCATGTCGACGCTGAGCGCGCCGTTGTCGTCCTGCATCACCGAGGAGAGCATCAGCGGGCGCTGACCCTCCACCGTCACTTCCAGACGCGACAGGTAACGCGTGTCCTGGAAATACAGGCCCTCCGGGCCGGGCTGGACGCCGATATCGCCGTAGGAATCGAGAACGCCGAAGGCCTCGCCGAACTTCAGCGAGCGGAGGGGCCGCTCCACAAGCGAGGTGTGCGCCTCGATGTGATAGGTCGGCAGGACGTCGTCCGCGTCCTGGAAACCGTGCGCCACGCTTCCGGCGCTCTCCGCGGTCCGGGCCTTCGCATCGTGGGCCGCTGCCGTGTTGTCCGCCGCCATGCAGGGCATCTCCGGGTGCAAGTGAGAGGTGCGAATCGAGAGGGCTGCCGCATCCATTCGATGCGGCAGCCCCTGTTCATCCTACGGATGAGTCGCCTTTAAGACGCTAGGCCGAGCCGGACCTGCCTCGCAAGCCCGGGGCCGGATTTCAGGCCGGCATGGCGGCGACCGGGATCGCCGGCCGTGCAGAGCCGTTCACCTCGCCGTATTGCGCCTTGTAGCCGGACTTCGGCAGCTTGATCACGTCGGCGCCACGGCCGAGCAGGTCCTCGTAGGCAGCGACGTACTTCTTCACCATGCACTCGGCGGTGAAGGCGCTCTCGAAGTGGCGGCGCACGCCGGCGCGGCTCATGGTCTTGACCTTGGCGACGGCCGCGACGGCATCGTCCATGTTCTCGCAGAGAACGCCGCCGACGCCGTCCTTGATCACCTCCGGCACGGAGCCGTTGCGGAAGGCGATCACCGGGGTGCCGGCCGACATGGCCTCGATCATCACGAGGCCGAAGGGCTCCGGCCAGTCGATCGGGAAGGCGAGCGCCAGGGCGTTGCCGAGGAATTCCTTCTTCTGCTCCTCGTTGATCTCGCCGATATACTCCACGAGCGGGTGATGGATCATCGGCTCGATGACCTCGTCCCAGTAATCCTGGTCCGCCTTGTCGACCTTGGCGGCGATCTTGAGGGGCGTGCCGGAGCGGATCGCCATCTCGATCGCGCGGTCGGGGCGCTTCTCGGGCGAGATGCGGCCGAGGAAGGCGAGGTAGCCGCCCTTGGCGTCCGGGTAATACGGGCAGTTCTCGGCCGGCAGGCCGTGATGGATGGTCCCCAGCCAGTTGGAGGTCGGCGGCATGGGCAG
>NZ_BACT01000873.1:0-875 GCF_000333255.1 Methylobacterium sp. B1
CGTCACACCTCGACATCTTGCTACGCTCATCAATCCGGCCATGGCGCGACGGGGTCAGGCGCAGGTGATACGAATCCATCCGAGGCGTGATGTTACAAGAATCCGTGGCCTTCTCGGCAAAAATCGAAGCGATCAGCGACACCGTGTCGATTGCCTCTACTGCACTATTATGCCTCGAATCGGCGGCTCCGGATCAGCAAACTGCTTCTTCTGGTTAAAGCGCTAGCCCTGTCTCTGCTTGCCGCGGACGTCCGAGTTTCACGTCTTCCTCGTATGCGGAACGCATACCCGTTCCGTATTTGGTCCATTTTGCCGTCCGTTCATGCCCCGCTCTCGGCAGGCAAGGTCCACAAGTGTGCAACTCCGTCGATAGCTCTAGTCGAGGCGGGAAATGAGGAAATCCGTAAAAATTCCCAGACCTGTCCGTTCTCGATCATGGTTTGAGTGCAAGTGGCGGCGATGCCGTAGCGCCTATCGAACAGCGAATATCGCCATCGACGCGCGAATATTGCCCGACGTCCGGCTACGCCGTGGACACCAGGTGGACACCAGAACCAAGGGCCATGGGTCATCCTTCTCGGAATGAGTTCCTATATATCTGTTTTCCTTAGAAATCCTGGAGCGGGCGAAGGGATTCGAACCCTCGACCCCAACCTTGGCAAGGTTGTGCTCTACCCCTGAGCTACGCCCGCTCTGGCGCTGGCGACGGTGTGGACCGCCGCGGGAGGCCGGCCCACTAGCAAAGGCTTCCGGGGTCGGCAAGCCGATTCGTCGCGTTTTTTCGCAGGGCTTGGCAGGCGGCCCTTCGGGGCCACATAAGGCGCCCCGAATATGCACTGAGCAGGAGTGACGACGTGGCGACCCTGGGAATGAGC
>NZ_BACT01000872.1:0-3846 GCF_000333255.1 Methylobacterium sp. B1
TGCCCTCCTCGTGCCGAATGCTGGGTGGTGACCGGCCTGCGCTGCTGTCCGGTCTTCGTCAGCCGGGCGCCGGCGAGACCCCAGGGAGAACCCGGCGGCCGCAGGGGCGCGGCGTCGTAGCCGAGGCCGCGGGCGAGGTGGTCGGGGACGTCGCGGCCGTAGCCCAGGGTGAGGGTCACGGTGGTGTCGGCCTGCCCCGGCAGGATCCAGGCCGGCCCCTCGACCGCGCGGCCGCCGGCCTCGACCCGCAGGATGTCGCCCGTGGCGATCCCCTCGCGCTCGGCGAGGCGCGGGCTGAGCGCGATCACGTTCTCCCAGACCACCTTGGTCAGGGGCTTCGGGAGCTCCTGCAGCCACGCGAGGTCGGCATGGGTGCCGTCCCAGATCGTCGGATCGGGCCGGAACAGCACCTCGACCCCGTCGGCGGCCGGCGCGGGCGATGAAGCCGCTGCGGGTGCGGCTGCCGCCGCCTGCGTCAGCGCCACCGTCTCAGCCGGACGCGCGCTGTCCGCCCAGAAGCCCAGGCGCAGGGCCTCGGAGAAGCGGGCCTCGAAGGCCGCCTCGTCCTCGCCCGGGTTCCGTCCCTGCGCCTTGAGGAGCCCGAGGGCGTCCTGACCGCCCTCCCCACCCTCGCCGCTTGCCAGGAAGGCCAGCATCTCCGCGAGCGTCCGGCCGTTGTACAGGGGGGCGACCGTGGGCTGGATCAGACCCACCGTCCCGTCGAGGGACCGGATGTCGCCCCAGGATTCCAGCGGGTGGGCGGCCGGATGTCCGCGCGCAGGTCGCGATCGAACCCGGGAAATCGTCGGGCACAGAGCCGCCGGCCCCGTCGGAGACCTGGACCGACTTCTACGATTGGGTTCTCAAGCTGGCGGCCTGAGCGGATTCAGGCTCCGAACCGCGTGCCCCGGCTCCGGCGGGCGCTCTGGAGCCGCGATGACCTCCGGGATTCGGCAGCGGCACCCGCGGGTGTCGATCCCGGCCTCTCAGGGCACCTCCCGTGGCGCTGCCATCGGGCGATCCGCATGGAAGCAGCCGGGATCGCCTCCCCGGCGCTGCGGCTTCAGCCTTGCCCGATCCCGTCCGGTAGCCTGCCGCCGGCCCGGCGGCAGCGTCGTCCAGCCGATGGAGCCGCGCTGCGACGCACTGCCCGCCGGGACCTTCCGGTTCCTGCGGCAGGGGGGCGCCGGTCTGGTGCGGGGGATCGATCCTGGTTCGCTGAATGATGCGGCGTCGCCCCGATCGAGGCCGCCCGCGCCGGTGAGGCGGGCCGTGGCTTCGCCGTGGTCGCCGCGGCGGTGAAGGTGACCGCCGGACAGACCGCCCGGACGACGGACGAGATCGGCGGCCGGATCGCCGCGATCCAGGCGGCGACCGAACGGGCCGGGCCGGGGCGGCGGCGGTCTCGCTCAGGCCGGGAGGATGTGCAGCATCCCGCCGACCATGCCGAGAGCCCCCATGCCGATCAGCCCGACGGTGATGTACAGCCGCATCCGGCTCGCGTCGGCGGCCGACGACGGGGGGATGTCTTCGGGCAGGTCGGACCAATCCATCAGGTGAGCATAGCCGGTCGGGTGGGCGGGAGGCGCCGCCCTAGGCCGGCCCGATGACGGCTGGATGACGCAGCCGCCGCAGCGGCACAGGCCCCGGCCATGCTGCCGCCGCGATGCCGCCGCGATGCCGCCGCGGTGCCGCGACGGCTTCACGAGCAGAACGTTCGCTGCCCGGGCGCGCAGGGGGACGGCGCCGCCGTCCTCGAATCCCGGCGTCTCCGGCAGGTCGACGGCCTTCGTCAGGGCCCTGCGACCGGCTCCGCCTCGACCTGGGCCATCGCGGCCCCGCCCTTCGATCGCCGTCGCCGGGGCGGGGATATCGTTGCGCGCACCGTGCTCCATGGGGCCGCCGCATTGCGCGGCCCGTCCGGTTGCCGCCCCCGCCTGTCGCGGCTGGGGCTCCGGCTTCAGGGGCGGGATCGTGGGCCGGATCCCGCCCCGGCATGAGGCGAATCAGCGACGGTCCGGGGCTCCGGCCGCGCCGCCGGCCTTGTCGCCGCCCGGCTGGAAGCCGGCCGCATTCGGCGGTCCCTTCATCCGGCCGTCCTGTTTCGGCATCTCCGAGCCCGGTGATCCGGTCGTCGTGCCCGTCGTCGTCCCCGTCGTCGCGCCCTTCCCCGTCTCGTCCTTGCCCGTATAGCCGGCCGCATTGGGCGAGCCCTGCATGCGGGGGCCGGTATTCTCCGCGGCCGTGGCGGCCGCGCCCGTCGCCAGGAGGCCCGCGACGGTCAGGCTGATCAACGTCTTCATGTGTGAATCCTCGGAACGCTTCCCCAGGCTGCCTCTACCGGGCCTGTCGGGAGCAACGCGGCCGGACGGATCCCGTTCACGTCCCCGGGATCGGGGTTGCGCGAGCGCCGGGCCTGCGGGGAAATACTTGCTGCGATGCAATATTTCCGCGTCCGAGAAGGCGCGGCGCGCGTTTCGCGGAGTGATGTATTGATTTATCTTCGGGCTTGCGCGGGCTCGAACAATTGCAATCCACGGCAGAATCTGATTGAATATTCGTATACGTCGCGTCCTATCGTGGTGACTGAATTCGCTTGTGGCCTCTCGGGCTGCGCGAGGAGGTCGAGCATGTACGCTTTGGCCAAGACCAAAGAGAGAACCGACTGGGAGCTGGTCGTCGTCTTCGGTGGCTGGATCGTCTTCGAGATCGCGATCCTGACGTTGTGCTTGGTGTCGATGTAGACGCTCTCGGAAAGACATCCGTTCTGGCCCGTCCGGTGCCGTGCGGGCCGGCCGGACGCATGCGCCGGGCCACCAATGCTTGGAGATGCTCGGAGGCGCTTGAGAGACATGCCCGTGCCGGGGCATGCTC
Organism: Methylobacterium sp. B1; assembly: GCF_000333255.1. NCBI lineage: Bacteria > Pseudomonadati > Pseudomonadota > Alphaproteobacteria > Hyphomicrobiales > Methylobacteriaceae > Methylobacterium > Methylobacterium sp. B1. The sequence goes on from NZ_BACT01000872.1 coordinate 2,875, forward strand.
TGCCGATCGCAGGACACGCCGACAGGATCGGCGCGACGGCAGGGGACGGGTGCATGGCGAAGGCGGTGCGGGCGGGCGGCGATCGCGACACGCGTCAGAGACCCCCGGCCGAGGACGTCCACGCCGCGGAACTCGCCCGCCTGCGGGCCGAGGATTCGGCGCCGCGGCCGCCCGGCTGGCAGCTCTCGCTCCAGGCCGTGCGGCGCTTCATCTGCGGTGACGGCGCGACCCCCGCCAAGGTGGTCTGCGCGCCCGCGCTGGTGGAGCGGGCCATGGTCACCCTGGCGACCTCGCGCGCCCTCCTGCTGATCGGGGAGCCCGGGACCGCCAAGAGCCTGCTCTCGGAACTCCTCGCCGCCGCGATCAGCGGGTGCTCGACCCTGACGATCCAGGGCGGTGCGTCGCTGACCGAGGACCAGATCCGCTACGGCTGGAACTACGCGCTGCTCGTCGCCGAGGGGCCGAGCCCCCGCGCCCTGGTGCCGGGCGCCCTCCATACCGGCCTCAGCGCGGGGCGGATCGTCCGCTTCGAGGAGCTGACCCGCTGCCCGCTGGAGGTGCAGGACAGCCTGCTCTCGGTCCTGTCCGACCGGGTGCTCGCCGTGCCGGAACTCACCGGCGCGGACGGGATGGTCTACGCGCGCGACGGCTTCAACCTCATCGCCACCGCCAACACCCGCGACCGGGGCGTGAACGAGATGTCGGCGGCCCTCAAGCGCCGGTTCGGCTTCGAGACCGTGTTCCCGATCGCCGATCTTGAGGCCGAACTCGCCCTGGTGCAGCGCGAGGCCACCGCGCTTCTGGCCCGGTCCGGCGTGCCCCGCAGCCCGGATCCGGAGGTGCTCGAACTCCTCGTGACCTGCTTCCGGGAGCTGCGCGAGGCCGTGGATACGGAGGGCACCGGCATGGAGCGGCTCTCCTCCGTGATGAGCACCGCGGAGGCGGTCAGCGTCGCCCACGCCATCGGGGGAA
>NZ_BACT01000871.1:0-6157 GCF_000333255.1 Methylobacterium sp. B1
ACGGGGTGAAAACCCGCGCGGGGCGGCCCGGCCCGCCAGTTCCGCGCCCGAGGCGGCGCCGGTCAGGAGGGCCGTGGCGGCGCTCGCAAGAAGAAGCTTCTTGATCATCTGGTCTTCTGTCTTCCGTTGTGCGGGATGTGTGCGGGGCGANCAGAACGACAGGGCGCGCCAGGGCGATAGTGCGTCGCCGCAACAGCCCGGATACGGGCCCTCCCGCCAAGACAGCCAAGTGTGCTGGGGCACATCCCGATCGGGATTGGTCGAAGCGCTCTCAACCATGTGTATCGGAGTGTTTCCGAGAACAAAAAGCCCCGCCGCGCGGTGCGGACGGGGCTGAAGTTCGTTCGTAAACGTTCCCAGGACCAACCAGGAAGCTTCGACATTCACTAGAGCCTACCGGCAGGCGGCCCGCAAGTCCGTCTGCGACCCGAAGAGCGGTTAACATTAATTTACGAACAGCCCAGATCGGTCCCCCGGATTGCCCGCTTGCGCGAGGCGGGAGATCTGCTCCGGTCCGGGAGCGTATCGGATCGTTGCCCGTCGGGTTCGCGCCGGCCCGGCCCTGATCTTCCGGCGTCCGACGGCGGATGCGCCCGCGCGAATAGGGGGCCCGGCCGGATCCGGATCTCGGGCGGACGACCGTGAGTCCGGCCGCGGCCCCATGGACCGATCGATCTCCCGGGGCGCCGCAGATCTCGCGCAAGACCCGGTGCCGGCTCCCGGTGCGGACCCGCTCCGCCCGGCCTGTGGGGAAGAACCTGCGGCCGCCGCACGGCCGAACGGCCGCGGCTTTCCCGGCGCATATCAGGCCCTATCTGCCCGGCCTCGTCATCGGTGGAGAGTTCAGGAGACGCGCATGGGACCCGTCGCGCTGCCTTCGATGCCGGTCCTCCCGGCCCGTATCGGGATCGGGCATCTGTGCCCCACGCCCGCCGGGAGGCTTCGGTGACGGACACGCCGGCCCCCTACATCGCGGTCGCGTTCCTCTCGGCGCTGTTCCTGCTGGTGGCCGGGCTGCAGGCGGAGGGGCTCCTATGGTAGGCTGCTCCGCCCGGGACCCGTGCGCACCCGCGCCTCCATCCGCACCGATGCCCGGCCGCGCCGGGACATGACATGTCCGCGAGCGTAGCGCGTCGATGTTCGGCTTCTCCCTCAATGCGACCGAGCCTGACAGCGTCGCGCACATCATCCAGGTGGCGCTCGCGCCCGCCTTCCTGCTGTCGGCCCTGGCGACGCTGCTCAACGTGTTCTCGACCCGACTCGGCCGGATCTCCGACAAGGTCGACAGCCTCTCGGCGGAGACCGCCCGGGCCACGGCCGCCGAGGCTGTCCGCCTCACCCGCCGTCTGACCTTCCTGCGGCGGCGCTCCTTCGTGCTGGACGTGGCGGTGGTCCTGGCCTCGCTCGGAGGCGGGCTGATCGGCCTGGCGGTGCTGACCCTGTTCGTCGGGGCCCTGCGCGACGCGGCGACCGCCTCCGTCCTGTTCGCCTGCTTCGGCGCGGCGCTGATCTGCACGGTGGCGGCGATCGCGGCGTTCATGACCGAGATCCTCATGGCCGGCCGCGGTGTGCGCGACGAGGTCGAGCACCGTCAGGATGCGGTCACGACGCCACGGTGATTCCGCATCCGAATCACCCGGGCCGCGCCGGGGCCGGTCCAATCCTCGAATGCGCCCCGCAACGGTGCGCCAGCGGTGCCCCCGTGGCGCTTCGTGGCGCTTCGGGGCGTGCGGGGCGCCGTTCAGAGTGCAGAACGGTCGATCCGTGGTCGCGCGGACGGCCATGAACGATTGCGGCGTGCGGGAACCGGGCCTTAATCTTCCGACGGCCTGATGCCGCCGTCGGCTTCGCCTGAGTGTTCCGTGATGAGCTTCGCGATTATGATTGCCCTCGTTGCCGGAGCGCTCTGCCTCGGAGTCCTGTCCGCGCTCCTGCCGTTCGGGGGGCGGGAGGCTGAGGAACCGCAGGACCTGCTCCCGTACGAGGATGAGTTCTTCGATCTGGGCGGCCCGGTGATCGATCTCGAGGCGCGCCACACCCCCTGACCCCGCCGGGAGGTGTCCTACGGGATGCCGGATCCCACCGTGCCGGGCGGCGGCGTCTGCCGGGCAGACCAGACGACCCGGCCTGCGGGGTCCCTCAGAGCCGCCGAGCCCGACCGGCCGGAGAGCAACTGTGTGAAGCGTGCCTTCGCGGTTGCGACCGCCGCTTCGTCGGTGGCGCCGGGAATCTGCTCGTCGTGGATAATGATGCCGCCGGCGCTCTCCCGGTGGACGATGCATTGCAGCCGGTAGGGCACCGGGGTCTCGATCGGGGCCATGGCGATCTCCTGGCCGGTCATGGGGGCGGCGCGCCGCCAGAGCCGGCGCGGCGACGCAGGATTCCGGACGGCGGCCCTTTGTCGGTCCGGATGGCGAGGACGCCGCAGGACATCCAGCCGGCCTGGGATCGATGACTGGCTCACCTCCTTACCAGATTCCTTCGGCGCGGGCGGGTCTCCCCGCCGCGGTCTTCGCGCCCGCCCCGGCCGTCGCCGGGGCACCCCGGTGACACGTCTCAAGGCTCTCGAAGCGCGGTTCTCGCCCCTGCTCGCCCGCCGGGTCAGCGGCATCCCGGGCCGGCCATGGGGCCCTAGCCGCGCCGGCGCCCGATGACGCGTGGGCGGTGCGTCGGCCTGTCCGGCAGGCGGGATGGGCTCGATCCGGCCCGGTCGTCGGCCGAGGTCCGGGGCGCGGGCAGCAACAGGGGCGGGGGGCGGGGGCGCTCGACGACGACCGCCTCAAGGAGGACCGGCCGCATCGTCCGTGTGGGCCGCGTCACGGGCCCCGGACGTATCGCGAGGGTTCCGAGGGCCCAGAGCCCGAGGCAAAGCAGGCCGATGAGGATCCCGTCCCAGGACGGCTCGGTCCGGCACATCAGGATGCCGGTCCCGGTGAGGGACGCCCCGGCCGCGAGCAGGCGCGGTGTCGGATCGGCGGAGTTCATGCCGTACCCTCCGTGGCGTTCCCTGAAGACGCGTGAACGGCATCGCTACACTTGTCGGCAACCCCCCTGTTCTCCCCGAGGCACACAGCGGTCGCTGTGGTCGGTTCCGGCGAGCGCATCTCGATCCGCCAGCCCGGGATGGTATATCGGCGCCGCACGTCCAGCCGCCCGGCCCGTTGCTCGGCGCGGCGCGGATTCAGACCTCCACCTCTTCGACGTGGAGGCCTCCGGCCCGCAGGTGGCTCGGGATCCGGGTGCTGTCGCGGAAGCCGGCTGCGCGCGCCATCGCGTCGAGGGCTGCAAGGGGATCGAGCGCGGAGCCGATCCAGAGGATCGCCCCCGTCGCCGCCTGCATGATCCGGAACACCTTCACGCCACGCCCCAAGTCTCGACCTTCGGACAAGCTCGGGGGGCTGCCGGGTGTTCCCGGCGGAAACGGCGCGGCCCGCAGCTCCCGCCGCCCTAAATGCCCGGAACGGCCTGCATCCGAACGGTTTGCGGCTCGGATCCGCTGCCCGGCGCCCCCGAGTCTTCCCCGAGGCCCATGACCGACTTCATTCGCTACACGCCCGACCTGGAGGCTCCGCAGCCCGATGAAGCGGCGGTCCATGCGGGCATGGTCGAGCAATTCGCCAAGATCCAGGGCACCACCCTGAAGGATGACGGCCACGCGGTGCGCGGGGTTCATGCCAAGGCGCACGGCCTGCTGGTCGGCTCCCTGGAGGTGCTGCCCGGACTGTCCCCCGCGCTCGCCCAGGGCGCCTTCGCGGCGCCGGGGCGCCACGATGTGGTTTTGCGCTTCTCGACCAATCCCGGCGACTTCCTCGACGACAGCGTGTCGACACCCCGGGGCCTCGCCATCAGGATTCTCGGCGTTGCCGGCGAGCGCCACCGACACCCCGCAGGTGTTCAAGAAGGGCTTCTCGGCCCTGCTGCGCGGCGTCGAGGCGGTGCTTGAGGGACTCGGCACGAAGAGCCCGACAGTCATCACCCTCGGCGGTCATCCCGAAACCCACATCCTGGGCGAGACCTTCTACAGTCAGGCGCCCCTGCGCTGGGGCGATTACGTCGCGAAGGTCGCGGTGGCGCCGGTCTCGCCCGAACTGACCGCGCTCACGGGCGCCGCCCTGAACGTCAACGGCAAGCCGAACGGCCTGCGCGAGGCGGTCGCGGCCTTCTTCGCCGCGCAGGCGGGCGTCTGGGAAATCCGGGCTCAACTCCTCACCAATCGCGAGACGATGCCGGTCGAGGACGCTTCGGTCCCCTGGCCCGAGACCGAGAGCCCCTATCGTCCTGTGGCGCGCATCACCGTGCCGCGTCAGGAGGCCTGGAGCGATGCGAAGGCGCGGGCGCTCGATGACGGCCTCGCCTTCAGTCCTTGGCACGGCCTCGCCGCCCATCGTCCGCTCGGCGCGATCATGCGCGCGCGCCGAGTGGTCTATCCCCGCTCGGCCGGCTTCCGGGCCGAGCACAACGGCTGCCCGATCCACGAGCCGGGCAGCGCGGCCGCATTCCGGGTCTAGATGCTTGCACGGGCATGCCCGTGGACTGCGGCCGATTCGCGCCGCTCCCAACCGGGCGGGAACGGGGCTGCCCGGGGGCGGTTCTCGAAGGCAAGCCGGCATGGGCCGGCACGTCGAGAATCCGATCGGGATCCAGGAGAGCCATGACCAGCCGAACCGTTCAATCCGCCCTGCTCGCTCTCGCTCTCGTCGCCGGCAGCGCCGGGATAGCCGCCGCGCAGAGCACGCCCAACGGCAACACCTCGTCCCCCGGCGCCCCTGCGGGCGACAACAGCACCGGCAACGGTGCCACCGGCAGCGGCGCAGCCCCGAGCGGACGGTAACGGGGCTCGACCATCAGGATCGAAGTCCGCGATCCTCACAACCGTGTCCCGTCCCGTCCCGCGGCCGACCGGCCTGCGGGACGTTCCACCTCCGGCACCGGATCCCGCAGGACAGGACGAGCCCGGAGCGCAGAGTCCGGTGTTTGGAACGGAGTGCCACTTTTCTAAGCAGCAGGAATCGCCATACTGGCGGCGGGGCCGATGCCATGTGCGCGGTCCGGACCACAACACGGGCGATGCGACCAAAACCGATCCTGCTGCTCACGGGTGAGAGTCCCGGTCATCGTCAAGCCGACGATTGGCGCGACGCCGTCGCGCCGTTCTGGGACTTCACGATCCGCAAGGAAGATCTGTCCGATTTCCGCGGTCAGTCGCGGGTTCGGCACCTCGGCACCGCGATCGTCTGCAGCGCCCGCGCCTCCGGGCTCCGGTTCGTGCGCGAGCGTGGCCTGGTGGCCCGGATGGGCGTCGATCATATCGTCGCCCACATGCGTGTCTCCGGACAATCGAGGGTGGCGGTCAGCGGCAGGGAGCAGGATTGCGCGCCGGGGGACATCTGCCTGTTCGACCTGTCGCGGCCCCTCTCCGCCGCCTCCACGGATTACGCGGCGATCACGGTCGTCCTGCCGCGGCCGCTCTTCGGCGTCCGGCAAAGCGCGCTCGACACCCTGCACGGGGCGGTGATCCGGGGTGCGACGCCGTTCGGCCGGATGCTCACCGACCACTTGCGCTCCCTCAGCACGCACGCGACCGGGTTCTCGGAGCCGGAGGCCGCTGCGGCAGCTGAGGCCACGGCGGCGCTGCTCGGTGTGGCGGCCTTGGGCCTGCCGCAGGAGGATGGGGGCGTCCAGCCACTCGAGCGGGCCCCCCTGCTCGTCGCCATCCGGCGCTTCATCGAGGCCGAGCTTGCGTCCACGGACCTGACCGCCGAGGCGATCGGGCAGCGGTTCGGCGTCTCGCGCAGCGCCCTGTACCGGCTGTTCGTCCCCCTCGGGGGCGTGTCCGGCTATATCCGGCAGCGCCGGCTCGCCCGCGCCTATCGGGACCTCGCCGCCGGCGACGGGCGCTTCGCCCGCATCTCCGATGTGGCGTATCGCTGGCGGTTCGAGAGCCCCGCACATTTCACCCAGGCCTTCCGCGCAGAGTTCGGCTGCGCTCCTCGGGATGTCCGCGCGCAGGTCGCGATCGAACCCGGGAAATCGTCGGGCACAGAGCCGCCGGCCCCGTCGGAGACCTGGACCGACTTCTACGATTGGGTTCTTCAGCTGGCGGCCTGAGCGGATTCAGGCTCCGAAACGCGTGCCCCGGCTCGGCGGGCGCTCTGGA
>NZ_BACT01000870.1:0-1282 GCF_000333255.1 Methylobacterium sp. B1
GGGCGCCCCCCGCGGGGGACGACCGGGAGATGGCGGCATGATGGGCGAGATCGACCTTTACGGCGTGTTCGTGCCGGGCCTCGCGCTCTGGATGGCCATCGCCTTCGCGCTCAGCCTGCCGCTCCGCCGTCTCCTGTCGGCGACCGGCTTCTACCGCCTCGTCTGGCACCGACCGCTCTTCGACCTCGCCCTCTACGTCGTCTTGCTCGGCGGCGTCGTGACCCTCGCCCACCGGACCCTGCAATGACAGCCCTGTTCTCCGTCCTCGGCCGCCTCCTGGTCACCCTCGGCATGGTCGCCGCGGCGCTGATCGTCGGCCTCGGCCTGTGGGATTACTACATGGATGCCCCCTGGACCCGGGACGGGCGCGTGCGCGCCGACGTGGTGGCGGTGGCCCCCGACGTGTCCGGCCTCGTCACCGAGGTGCTGGTGGAGGACAATCAGGTCGTGCGGAAGGGCGACGTCCTGTTCCGCATCGATCCGGACCGGTTCCGCATCGGGCTGCGGCAGGCGGAGGCGATGGTGGAGGGCCGCAAGGCCACCGCCGAACAGACCGCCGCCGACTATGCCCGCTACAGCAAGCTCTCCGACGCGGCCGTCTCGCAGCAGAAGGTCGAGGCCACCAAGGCCGCCGACCTGTCCGCCCAGGCGGCCTACGAGCAGGCCCTGGCCGACCGCGACCTCGCCAAGCTCAACCTGGAACGCTCGGCGGTGCGGGCCTCGGTCAACGGCCGGATCACCAACATGGAGCTGCGTCCGGGCGCCTACGTCACCACGGGCCGCGGGGTCATGGCGCTGATCGACCGCGACACCGTCCGGATCGAGGGCTACTTCGAGGAGACCAAGCTGCCGCGCATCCGCGTCGGCGCGCCGGTCACCGTCCAGCTGATGGGCGAGGACGGCGTGCTCACGGGCCGCGTGGCGAGCATCGCGGGCGGCATCGGCGAGACCGGCCGCAGCGACGCCACCAACCTGCTGGCGAACGTCAACCCGACTTTCTCGTGGGTGCGGCTGGCCCAGCGCATCCCCGTGCGGATCACCCTCGACGGCGGCCCGGCGGACCCGCGGCTGGTCAGCGGCCGGACCGCGACGGTGTCGATCGCGCCGTCGGCGGGCGGGGAGGCCCTGCGCTGGCCCTGGACGGCGTGGCGGGAGGCGCTCGCCCGCTAAAGGCGACCGAACATTCCCGGCGCCGCCGGGTTGCCATGACACGACCCACCATTGTCAGGAGTCCCCATGAAGACGATCCTCGTCCCTCGCAAATCCCTCGTGCTCGCCACGT
>NZ_BACT01000869.1:0-1066 GCF_000333255.1 Methylobacterium sp. B1
GAGCCGAATGCCTCCGGGGGTGCCGCACGGTCAGGCGCGGTCGAAGAAGCATCGGGTTTTCAGTGGCATGGAGGTTGCGGTCAGCCGTGCTGCCACGCCCTCGGAGACACGCCATGGCCTCCTTCCTGCCCCCCGCCCTGCGCCGCATCGCGGTGACGACGAGCGCCCTGCTCGGCCTGACCGTCTCGGCCGCGCAGGCGGCCGACACCGTCAAGATCGGTCTCGTGACCGCCCTGAGCGGCCAATCCGCGAAATCCGGCGAGGCGATCTCCCGCGGGATCGGGCTCGCCATCGACGAGATCAACGCCAAGGGCGGCGTCCTCGGGCGCCCGCTCGAGCTCGTGGCCCGCGACGACGAGGCCAACCCGTCCAAGGGCGTGCTGGCGACCCGCGAGCTGATCCAGCGGGTCGGCGTCGTCGCGGTGGTCGGCGGCCTCGACACGCCGGTCTCGATGGCGATCGTGCCGATCGCCAACCAGATGAAGGTGCCGTTCATCGGCCCCTGGGCGGCCGGCACCGGCATCACCCGCAACGGTGCCGCCGACAATTACGCCTTCCGGGTCTCGGCGGTCGATGCCCTCGTCGACGAGGCGCTGGTCGCCTATGCGGTCAAGACCTACGGGGCGAAGAAGCCCGGCATGATCCTCGTCAACAACGCCTGGGGCGAGTCGAACCAGAAGGGCCTCAAGGACGCCCTGCAGGCGGCCAACCTCCCGGCGGCGGGCATCGAGAAATACGAGGCCAACGACGTCGACATGGTGCCCCAGTTGTCGCGGTTGAAGGAGGCCGGGGCCGACGCGCTGTTCCTCGTCGGCAATGTCGGCCCCTCGGCCCAGGTGGTGAAGTCCCTCGACCGGATGGGCTGGTCGGTGCCGGTCGTCTCGCATTGGGGCCCGGCGGGCGGCCGCTTCGACGAGCTCGCCGGCCACGCCGGAGATCCATGTCGCGGCGATCCGCGCCCTCCAGGCTGCGGCGCCCGCCGAAGTCACCGCCCATTTCGGCATCGAGGCCGATGGCAGTGTCCTGCTCGACGCCGCACTGATCGAGGCGACCCCGAGGCTGGCCG
>NZ_BACT01000868.1:0-5538 GCF_000333255.1 Methylobacterium sp. B1
GACGGGGGTCGCGGGCAGGCGCGCATCCCCGAGGTAGCCGGCCTGCCGTCGTAGAAGGGTGATGAGACCGGCGGGCAGCATCGCGGCGGTGCCGTTGCGGATCCTGAGGGCCGCGATCGGATGGATCCCCTGACCCGGTTTCCAGAGGGCGATCCGCTCGGCCTCGATCTCGGTATCGATGAACGGCACGGACAGCGTGCCGCCGGCGCGGAGATCGACCGGATGCGGCAGCGTGAAGTTGGCCGACACATCTCCCTCGCTGGCCCCGGCACTCGCCGTCGCGGCCGCAGCCTCGTAGCCGGATTCCGCAGCGTCCAGGCGCGCGTCGAGGCGCGCCATCGGAGCCGGAAGGGGCACAGCGGCAGCGGGCGCCGCGGGGGCACGCAGACGGGACAGCGTCTTCGGGGCGACCGTGCCCTGGTCGAGATCGGGCATGCCGACATCGTCGACCATCACCGGCGCCTCCGGTCTCGTGCGCCAGTAACGCCGGTGCAGGCGCTGGAGCAGCGCCACCGGCGATCCGGACGACAGGGTGACGTCGACGCCCTTCCAGTCCGCGCCGAGGGCATTCTCGAGGACCGCCCAGGCCTGCAGATTCGCCCGGCCTTCGCCGCCGTCGACGATGCGATAGCTCGTCTTCCAGACGGGCGCGGCGACGACATAGGTCAACCGGACCTCGCGCCGGCCGCGTCCCGCGACATCGATCTCGACCCGGTGGGCATCGCCGACCTTGGCCTTGCCGGCCGCGTCGACGGCCGCGGCGATCCTGGCCGCCATGACCGGATCCTGGATCGTCACGGTCGCGCCGTCCTCGATCGGCACGGATTCGAGCGTGCCCGACCCGGTCAGCACGGTCAGGATCGCGACCTCGCCCGCCTCGGTTCCGGCATTGCGCTCGGATACGCCGAGCACCCGGCCTTCGAGTGTGCGCCCGGCGCTCTGGATCTTGACTGGAATGCCCTGCAGCTTCCCCACGAGGCGCGCCGGCGCGGACAGATCGTCCGCGGTGAACGGCATCGTCCGCAGCGTCTCGTCGACCTGATCCACGCCGTCCAGACGCAGGGCACCGACGGTGCCGAGCGGATCACGCACGACGAGGCTCTTGAGGATGTCGTCGATCTGCTCGGGCCTGACGTTGAGCCCGATCGTCGTATCGCCGTCGACCGCATGAACCAGGGTCACTTCGGCAAGGCCGCCGCTCGAAAGGGTGACGGCGCGGATGCCGTCGGGGGCTGCCATCAGGGGCGGCGCGGCTGCGATCATGGACAACAGGGCTCCGGCTAAGATCAGATGCGATGGGATCAATTCGCCTGTCTCCCGTCAGGGGGCACTCCGCCGAGCACGATGCCAATCTGGCCGACCGTGCGCCGTCCGGCAAAGGCTGCGTGACGCCCGCGGCCGCAAACCGATCGCGGTCGGAGCTGGCCTGCTGTCCGGACCGGAGCACGCCCCCATGCGGCATGGATGCCGCTGAACGAATGCGCAGTGCCTCGTCGACATGCTGCGGCCCGCGGCTGCACGCTAGCGTATCCGGCTGTCTGTGCTCCCGCTCCAGAAGGCGATCGGATCGACGGCCTCGACGAACTCGTCTTTCTTCGATGCGGAGACCCGCATCTCGCAGCCTGCGGTGCCGCCGTCCGATGCGGCGTCATCACCGCACGGAACGGCACTCAAACGCAGGACGACGTCGGCCATAGCGCTACCGTTGACGGCCCGCCGCGTGATGACATCGGGCTCGTGCGTTGCCGCCTCGGATCCGCAGGAGGCCTTGGCCCTGGCGAGGGCAGCCGCGACGGGCGGCGGGTGATGGTCCGCCGCAGCGAAGCGGGGTTCGGCGAGAATCAGGGCGGCGTGGGCGCGACGCATGCCGCCAGGATCCCCAGGCCCGTCCGCGCTGTCCAGGCAACTAGCTCATCGTGACGCTGGCGGCCGATACGGCACGCGTCGTCACTCGGGATCGCGATCGCGTCGCGAGGGCCGGTGGAACGAAGCCGAGACGGAAAAGGCGGCGCACCCTGTGTGGGCGCGCCACCCGATCGTCTGTCTCAGGATCAGTTCAGCGTCGCGTTGACCGGCCGCCGCTCGGCTCCGACCGTGACGTCGCCGATCATCAGGCCCAGCGCGCCCAGGCGAACCGGCACTTTCTCGCCGTCATGGATCTTGCCCGAGAGCACCAGCTCGGCCAGCGGATCCTGGACATTCTTCTGGATCACCCGCTTGAGCGGCCGCGCCCCGTAGGCCGGGTCGTAGCCCTTGTCGGCGAGCCAGGTCTTGGCCTCCTCGTCGACCTCCAGGGTGATCTTGCGCTCGTCCAGCAACTTCTGCAGCCGCCCGAGCTGGATCTCGACGATCGCCCCCATCTCCGACCGCGCCAGGCGGTGGAACAGGATGATCTCGTCGACCCGGTTCAGGAATTCCGGCCGGAAGTGGCCCCGCACCACGCCCATCACCTCGTCGCGGACCGCGTCGGTGTCCTCGCCCGCAGGCTGGTTCACCAGATACTCGGACCCGAGATTCGAGGTCATGATCAGCAGCGTGTTGCGGAAATCCACCGTCCGCCCCTGACCGTCGGTCAGCCGCCCGTCGTCGAGAACCTGCAGCAGGACGTTGAACACGTCCGGATGCGCCTTCTCGACCTCGTCGAACAGCACGACCTGATAGGGCCGGCGCCGCACGGCCTCGGTCAGCGCACCGCCCTCCTCGTAGCCGACATAACCGGGAGGCGCCCCGATCAGCCGGGCGACCGCGTGCTTCTCCATGTACTCCGACATGTCGATGCGCACGAGCGCCGTGTCGTCGTCGAACAGGAAGCCGGCGAGCGCCTTGGTCAGCTCGGTCTTGCCGACGCCCGTGGGGCCGAGGAACATGAACGAGCCGATCGGCCGGTTCGGATCCTGAAGCCCGGCGCGGGCGCGCCGGACCGCGGTCGAGACCGCCTCCACCGCCTCGCGCTGGCCGACGACGCGCTTGGCGAGCGCCTCCTCCATGGCCAGTAGCTTCTCGCGCTCGCCCTCCAGCATCTTGTCCACCGGCACGCCGGTCCAGCGGGAGACGACCCCGGCGATGTGGGCGGGGGTGACGGCCTCCTCCATCATCGCGTCGCGGCCGTTCTCCGACTTGGCATCGGCCTTGGCCTCGATCTCGGCGAGCTGCTTCTCCAGGCCCGGGATGACCCCGTAGGCGAGCTCGCCCGCGCGCTGATACTGACCCTGGCGCTGCGCCGCGGCGAGCTCGTTGCGCGCCTCGTCGAGCTTCTTCTTGAGGCTGGCCGCGGTGCCGAGCTTGTCCTTCTCGGCCTTCCAGCGGGCGGTGATCGCCGCCGAGCGCTCCTCCAGGTCGCCGAGTTCCTTCTCCAGCCGGACCAGCCGGTCGCGGGAGGCGGAATCGGTCTCCTTCTTGAGCGCCTCGGCCTCGATCTTCAGCCGGACGATCTCCCGGTCGATGTTGTCGAGCTCCTCGGGCTTCGAATCGACCTGCATGCGCAGGCGCGAGCCGGCCTCGTCCATGAGGTCGATGGCCTTGTCGGGCAGGAACCGGTCGGTGATGTAGCGGTTCGAGAGCGTCGCCGCCGCCACCAGGGCCGAATCCTGGATGCGCACGCCGTGGTGCTGCTCGTACTTCTCCTTCAGGCCGCGCAGGATCGAGACTGTGTCCTCCACGGTCGGCTCCGACACGAAGACCGGCTGGAATCGCCGGGCGAGCGCCGCGTCTTTCTCGACGTGCTTGCGGTACTCGTCGAGCGTGGTCGCGCCGACGCAGTGCAGCTCGCCGCGGGCGAGCGCCGGCTTCAGCAGGTTCGAGGCGTCCATCGCCCCGTCCGCCTTCCCGGCGCCGACCAGCGTGTGCATCTCGTCGATGAACAGGATGATGCTGCCCTCTGCCGCGGTGACCTCGGAGAGCACGCCCTTCAGCCGCTCCTCGAACTCGCCCCGATACTTCGCGCCCGCGATCAGCGCGCCCATGTCGAGGGCGAGCAGGCTCTTGTCCCGGAGACTCTCCGGCACGTCGCCGTCGACGATGCGCAGGGCCAGACCCTCGACGATGGCGGTCTTGCCGACGCCGGGCTCACCGATCAGCACCGGATTGTTCTTGGTGCGCCGGGACAGGACCTGGATGGTCCGCCGGATCTCCTCGTCGCGGCCGATCACCGGATCGAGCTTGCCGTCCCGGGCGGCCTCGGTGAGGTCGCGGGCATACTTCTTCAGGGCGTCGTAGGCGTTCTCGGCCGAGGCGTTGTCGGCGGTGCGGCCCTTGCGCAGGGCGTTGATCGCCGCGTTCAGCGAGGCGGGGGTGACACCCGCCGCCTGGAGCGCGCGGCCGGCCTCGGAATCCTTCTCCACCGCCAGGGCGAGGAGCAGCCGCTCCACCGTGACGTAGGAATCGCCCGCCTTCTCGGCGGCCTTCTCGGCGGTGTCGAACAGGCGCATCAGCTCGCGCGTCGCCTGCGGGGCGGCCGCGTTGCCGGAGACCTTCGGCTGCTTGGCGAGCCACTGCTCGGTCTGAGCCAGCGCCACCCGCGACTGCCCGCCCGCGCGGTCGATCAGGCCGGCGCAGAGGCCTTCCGGATCGTCGAGCAGCACCTTGAGCAGGTGACCCGGCTGAAGCTGGGGATGTCCCTCGCGCATCGCGAGGTTCTGAGCCGCCTGCACGAAGCCGCGGGCGCGCTCGGTGTACTTTTCGAAGTTCATGCACAACCCTCCCGTACCGGCATCCGCCGCCCGATGAGAGGCGCGGCGCCACCGAAACGTCGCCCTCCGGCTATCCGCCGCGCGAGGGCCCCGGCGCCATTGGCGGCCGCCGGTGATCCCGATGTGGTGTTGCAATTGGGCACCACAAGGGGCGATGAGGCTCTTGCGTGACGGATCATTTCAGGGCCACGCTTCGCGCATGACCGCATTGATTCATGTCAGCGCTCTCTACCGCTATCCGGTGAAGGGCTTGAGTCCCGAACCCGTCGAGCGGGCGGACCTCGAGACCAGCGGCTTCTTCCCGGGCGACCGGCTCTACGCCATCGAGAACGGGCCCTCGGGCTTCAACGCGGTGGCGCCCCGCCATCAGCCGAAGACGAAGTACCTGATGCTCATGCGTGACGAGGCGCTCGCCCGCCTGCGCACCCGCTACGAGGATGCTACGGCGACTCTCACCGTCGAGGGCCATGGCGAGCCGCAGGCCTTCAACCTCGACACCGAGGCCGGCCGAGAGGGGCTTGCGGATCTGATGCGGCGGTTCATTCCCGGGAGCCTGCGGGGCGAACCGAAGGTGCTCGCCGCCCCGCCGCAATACCGGTTCACGGATTCCCCAACCGGCTACGTGTCGCTCATCAACCGTGCGAGCGTGGCGGCGGTGGAGGATTATCTCGGCGTGCCCGTGGACCCGCTGCGCTTCCGCGGCAACCTGCTCGTCGAGGGGCTCGACCCCTTCGCCGAACTGGAGATGGTCGGGCAGGTGGTCGAAGCGCCGAGCGGGCTGCGGCTCAAGATCACCAAACGGACGGTGCGGAGCGGGCGACAAACGTCGAGCCGACCAGCGGCTCCGCGA
>NZ_BACT01000867.1:0-105 GCF_000333255.1 Methylobacterium sp. B1
GTGCCTGCTCCAAAAGGGCGACGCCCTGGACCGACGCGGCATGCGCCTGGCCGGCGGCCATCTGGAGGCGCACCGCGTGATCCTGGACCCGGCGGCTCACCTGAC
>NZ_BACT01000866.1:0-1496 GCF_000333255.1 Methylobacterium sp. B1
GATCTCGCCGCTCCCGCGGATCTCTCGGCCTTCACCGCCGCCTGCCGGGTGCACGGCCTGATGAGTGGCCTCGCCGGGTCGCTTCGGGTGATCGACATCCCGGTTCTGTGCGCATACCGGCCGGATTATCTCGGCTTCCGCGGCGGCCTGTGCCGGGACTTCGACCGCCGCAACGGCATCGATCCCCTGCGCGTGGCCGAGGCGCTGCGCGCCCTCCGGCCGAGCAGGCAGGACGCGGCGTGACCACCGTCATCAAGATCGGCGGCAGCCTCGAAGCGGATCCGCATCGCCGCCGCGCCCTGCTGACGGCGATCGGCGACGGGGCGCACGGGCGCTGCATCGTGGTCCCGGGCGGCGGCGCCTTCGCCGACGCCGTCCGGGCCGCGCAGGCACGGGAGCGGTTCGGCGATGCCGAGGCCCATCGCCGGGCCCTCGATGCCATGAGCGACGCGGCCGGAATCTTCCGCGGGATCGAGCCGCGTCTGGCGCAGAGCCTGGAGCCCTGGGCGGAGACCGCGCCCGCCCGGATTCGGGTTTGGAATCCGCGCGGCCTGCGCGGCGGCCATCCGGACATTCCGGAAACCTGGGACGTGACCTCGGACAGCCTCGCCCTCTGGCTCGCGACGCGGATCCGGGCCGAGCGCTGCGTCCTGGTGAAATCCATCGATGTACCGCAGGGCCGGGATCCCGTCGCGCTGGCGCAGGAGGGGATCGTGGATGGCGCCTTCCCGGGCTTCGCAGCCAAGTTCGAGGGGGCGATCGAGATCTGGGGCCCGCAGTGCCGCGTTGCGGTCGAGACGAGGACCGCCGCGTGAGCACCCCCGAGCACATCGTCTTCGTCACCGGCCGTCTGGCCCGGGCGCGGCTCGAGAAGGTCGCGGCGGGGCTGCCGGAGAATCTGCACTGGAGCATCGCGGATGCCGGCGTGAAGGTCGCGGCGCTGATGACCGAGGAGATCATCCGCCGACGGATCGTCCTCCCCGAGGGCGCCACCCGGATCATCCTTCCGGGCCGGTGCCGGGCCAACCCGGAGCATCTCGCCGCCCATTTCGGTGTGCCCGTGGAGCGGGGACCCGACGAGGTGGTCGACCTGCCGGCCTGGCTCGGCCTGACCGCGCGCAAGGTCGATCTGTCCCGGCACGACCTCCGGATCTTCTCGGAGATCGTGGATGCGTCGAAGATGAGTGTCGCGCAGATCGTCGCCAAGGGCCTCGATCTCGCCCAGCGCGGCTCGGACGTCATCGATCTCGGCGGCTTGCCCGACACTCCGTTTCCGCATCTCGAGGAGTCCGTCCAGGCCCTCAAGGGCGCAGGCCTGAAGGTCAGCGTCGATTCCTTCTCCCGCGAGGAACTGGTCCGGGGCGCCGGGGCCGGCGCCGACTTCCTGCTGAGCCTGAACGAGGAGACTCTCGATCTCGCCTTCGAGACCGACGCGGTGCCGATCCTCGTGCCCCTGCGGCCGGACGACCTGCCCTCCCTGGATCGCGCGATCGAGC
>NZ_BACT01000865.1:0-1050 GCF_000333255.1 Methylobacterium sp. B1
GGAGCGACATCCGGGCCGATCGCTTCGTCGCCTCGTCGCGCACCACACACTGCCCGTACAAGGGCGACGCCCACTATTTCGACCTCGTTGTCGACGGTACCCGGCGTCCCGACGCGGTCTGGAGCTACGGGGACCCGTACCCGGCCGTCGCGGCGATCCGGGACCACGTGGCGTTCTATCCGGACCGGGTCGACGCCATCACGCTGGAGGACTGAGCCGGTCACCCGCCCGGTTTACCCGATTCAATCCCGGACGAGGCTCCAGAACCCGTGCTTGCGGCCGTGCGCCTGCCGCAGCGCCGCGCGGTAGGCCTTCGGATCCGGCTCGGCATCGCCGGCCGCAAGGCGCCCCGCCAGGGCGTCGAGTTCCGCGAGGTAGCGCGCCCCATGCGGGTAGGCGGCGCTGCGGCCGCCCTCGAGGATGGAGTCGAGGAGCCGGCGATACAGGATCGTGGCCGCCCGGGGGTGTGCCAGGGCGAGCGCCTCGGCCGCCGGCGCCAGCACCGCGTACTGGTCGCCCTGCCAGATCCCGGGCCTCGCGACCACCAATGCGGCGGCGCGGCGAAGATCCGGCCAAGCCGTCAGGAAGGTCAGAGCCCGGTGCGGCTGCGGGAAGGCCTCGGCATGGTCGAGGGCGCGTTGGAGCGCCTCCTCGTCCTCGAAATCCGGAAGCTTGGCGAGGAAGGTCCGCAGCATCGGCGCGTCGAGTTCCCGCTCGAATCGCGTCCATCGGAGGAGCTGTGCCTCGTCGGACCGGCCGAGGGAATCGAGGATCTCGATCTCCAGCGCCTGCCGTTCGCGCTCCGGCCCGCGCGTATCGAATCCCGCGATCAGATCTGCCCGCGTCGCGATGCGCAATCCCGGATCCTGCATGCGCCGGATCCAGTCCAGCGCCTCTTCCGCCCGTCCGGCGGCGAGGAGGCGCCGGGCAATCTCGACGCGGTTCTCCCGCCCCGGCAGCACCGTGCGCTCCAGGGCGATGAAGGCGTCCGGATCGCCGCGCCGGTCGGCTATGGCCTGCCGGAGGCGCAGGATCTGGATCCGGGCGGCC
>NZ_BACT01000864.1:0-1481 GCF_000333255.1 Methylobacterium sp. B1
GCCGCTCGCGGCCTCATCCGGGCCATGACGCGGGCCAGATCGAGGCGCTCCTCGTATTTCAGGCGATGGACGAGGCGGCGCGCCACCGCATCGTACAGGGCTACAGACCGGGCACGCTCGAAGACCGGCGGCTCGGCGATCGCCCGGGGTGAGAGCAACGGGCCGACCCCGAGATCGACCGCGAACGGCGTCCCGTAGCGTTGGCAGACCGGCTCCTCGATCAGCCGCAGGCTCGACCAGCAGGCCGGGCACAGGGCGCCGGGATCCGCGGTGGCGCCGCCGCAGCCCGCGCAGGTGGGCGGATAGATCAGCGAAACGACCCCGCGCGGCAGTCCGCGCAGGGTCCTTGCGACGGCCTCGAGAGCCGTCATGCGGCGGACGCGCCGCCCGAATCCGCGCTTCTACTGAGCCGAGACCGGGCGCGCCTGCGGCGCCATCTGCTGCTGCTGCATCTGGCGGTCGCGGGCGTTGGCGCGGTGACGGCCGATGGCGCAGCCGGCCGCAGCGCCGACGAGGCCGTGATGGCCGGCATAGTGCCCCGCGATGCCGCCGACGATGGCGCCCTTGATGCAGCCCTTGGCTTCGGCGCCGCCGGCGGCCGCGAGGGTGGTGAGGGCCACGGCGGCCCCGACGAGCATACGCTTCATGATCAATGCTCCATGACGAATCTCGGCCGTTTGAGCCGGTTGCAGCAGGAACAGCGACGCTGCCGAGTCGTTCCGACATTCTAGCGCGGCTCACGGATCCGTGCGCGCGGCCGTGCGAGAGGTGGCGCGGGACGGCTTCAGATGCCATCTCCCCCGCGATGGATGCTCCCTCCGCCCTGTTCGACACGGCCCTCGCCCGCCGCCGCCTCGCCCGAGCCCAGGGCCGCGGCTACGCGGGCTTCCTCGTCGATCGGCTCGCCGAGGATCTCGATGACCGCCTGGGGGCGGTCCTGCGCCGCTTCACTTCGGTGCTCGACCTCGCGACGCCCGTCCCGGTGGCGGCCCGGATGCTCGCGGCCCGGTATCCGGAGGCGCGGCATCTCCGTCTAGCGGCCCGGCCCGAGACGGGCGGCGGCCTGATCGTCGGCGACCCGGAGGCGCTGCCGCTGGCGGCCGGAAGCCTCGACCTCGCCGTCTCGCTGCTGAGCCTTCACGCCGTGAACGACCTCCCGGGCACGCTGATCCAGCTGCGCCGCGCCCTGCGGCCGGACGGGTTGTTCCTCGGCTGCCTGCTCGGCGGCGCCACCCTGACCGAGCTGCGCCAGAGCTTCGCCCAGGCCGAGAGCGAGGTCGAGGGTGGGATCAGCCCGCGCGTGGCGCCCTTCGCGGCGGTACGTGAGGCCGGCGGGTTGCTCCAGCGGGCCGGTTTCGCCCTGCCGGTGGCGGATACCGACACGCTGACGGTCCGCTACGCCGATCCGTTCGGCCTGATGCGCGATCTGCGCGCCATGGGCATGACCAACGTGCTCACCGAGCGGCGGCGGACGCCGCTAC
>NZ_BACT01000863.1:0-2522 GCF_000333255.1 Methylobacterium sp. B1
GGGGGGCCCTGTTCATCGATCGGGCGGCCACCGGCGACAAGGCGTCCTGAGCGGGGATCCGGTCCGATGAACGCCCTGATCACCTTCTCGCTGCGCCAGCGCGTGCTGGTGGTGCTGCTGTTCGTCGTGATGCTCGGCGTCGGCTACGGCGCCTACACGCAGCTCAACATCGAGGCCTATCCAGACCCGGTCCCGCCGCTGGTCGACGTGATCACCCAGAACCCGGGCCAGTCCGCCGACGAGATCGAGCGCTACATCACCATCCCCCTGGAGGTGGCGCTCGCCGGCATCCCCAACGCCCAGGTCGTGCGGACGATCTCGCTGTTCGGCCTCTCGGACGTGAAGGTCCAGTTCAACTACGAATACACGTACGAGCAGGCGCTGCAGCGGGTGCTCAACCGCCTGTCGCAGGCGCCGACGCTGCCCAACGGAGCGACGCCGCAGATCTCGCCGACGAGCCCGGTGGGCGAGATCATGCGCTACAAGCTCGTCGGCCCGGCGGGCTACTCGCCCATGGACATGAAGACCCTGCAGGACTGGGTTCTGCAGCGCCGGTTCAAGGCGATCCCCGGCGTCGTGGACGTCACGGCCTTCGGCGGCAAGGCCAAGGAATACGAGGTCGCGGTCGATCTGAACCGCCTCCAGGCCCAGGGCCTGACCCTGGTGCAGCTGACCAACGCGCTGAACAACGCCTCGATCAACGTCGGCGGCCAGACGCTGAACGTCGGCCAGCAATCGGCGGTGGTGCGCGGCATCGGCCTGATCCGCGACATGGACGACATCAAGGACACGATGATCAGCCTCGTCAACGGCACCCCGGTGCTGGTGCGGGACGTGGCGGAGGTGCGCGTGTCGAACGCCCCGCGCCTCGGCATCGTCGGCCACGACAACCAGCCCGACATCGTCGAGGGCATCGTGCTCATGACCCGCGGCGGCAAGAGCCTGCCGACGCTGGAACGGGTCGAGGCCGAGATCGACAAGATCAACAGCTCCACGATCCTGCCGCCCGACGTGAAGATCGAGCGGATCTACGACCGCTCGGGCCTGATCCACACCACGACCCACACGGTGATGCACAACCTCGTCTTCGGCGTGGTGCTGGTCTTCGTCGTGCAGTGGCTGTTCCTGGGCTCGCTCACCAGCGCGATCATCGTGGCAGCGACGATCCCGTTCGCCCTCGGCTTCGCGATCCTGATCCTGGTGGTGCGCGGCGATTCGGCGAACCTCCTGTCGCTGGGCGCCATCGATTTCGGTCTGATCGTCGACGCCACCGTGATCATGGTGGAGAACGTCTTCCGCCACATCGCCGAGCCCGACCACGTGAAGGGCGAGACGCCGCCCGACGGCCTGACGGGCCGGCTCGGCACCATCGCGGTCGCCGGGCGCGAGGTGAACCGGGCGATCTTCTTCTCGGCGACGATCATCATCGTCGGCTTCCTGCCGCTGTTCACGATGACCGGCGTCGAGGGCCACATCTTCGGCCCGATGGCCAAGACCTACGCGTACGCGCTGCTCGGCGGCCTGCTCGCCACCTTCACGGTCTCGCCTGCGCTCTCGGCCCTGATGCTGCCGAAGAAGCTCGAGGAGCGCGATACGCTCATCGTGCGGGTGCTGCGCGTCGGCCATGAACGCGCGCTGGCCTTCGGCCTGCGCAACCGCGTCCTGGCGCTTGCCGTGATGCTGGCGGTGCTGCTGGTCTCGGGGCTCACGGCCCGCAATCTCGGCCTCGAATTCCTGCCGCGGCTCGAGGAGGGCAATCTCTACGTGCGCGGGACGATGCCGGCCTCGATCTCGCTGGAGGCCGGCAACGCCTACGTCCAGCGCATGCGCAAGATCTTCCAGGAGGTCCCGGAGGTCACCACCGTCCTGTCGCACCAGGGCCGCCCGAACGACGGGACCGACGCCACGGGCTTCTTCAACGTCGAGATCCTGGCGCCGCTCAAGCCCATCGACCAGTGGCGCAAGGGCCTCGACAAGGAGACGCTGATCCAGGACCTGAGCAAGAAGCTGGAGGCGGAGTTTCCCGGCATCGAGTTCAACTTCTCGCAGTATATCGAGGACAACGTCCAGGAGGCCGCCTCGGGCGTGAAGGGCGAGAACTCGGTCAAGATCTACGGCAACGACCTCACCCAGCTCACCAAGACCGCCAATGCCGTGAAGGCAGCCCTCGCCAGCGTTCCGGGCGTCACCGACCTGTCGGTCTTCGAATCCCTCGGCCAGCCGACGGTGCGGATCGATGTCGACCGCCACAAGGCCGCCCGCTACGGCCTCTCGATCAGCGACGTGAACACCACCATCCAGGCGGCGATCGGCGGCCAGACCGCGGGCGACCTCTACGAGTACGGCTCGGACCGTCACTTCCCGATGCGGGTGCGGCTCGCCAAGGAGTACCGCTCGTCACTGGCCGGCATCCGCAACATCGCGGTCGGTGCCCAGAACCCCAACGGCGGCGTCATCCAGGTGCCGCTCTCCGAGATCGCCGATGTCGACCTCGTCTCGGGGGCCTCGTTCATCTACCGCGA
>NZ_BACT01000862.1:0-6710 GCF_000333255.1 Methylobacterium sp. B1
CAGGACGTTCGCCGTCATGGCCACGATCGGGATGTCGCAGGCGGGCGGCGCCAGGGCGCGGATGCGCCGGGTGGCCGTGAGCCCGTCGACCCGCGGCATCTGGACGTCCATGAGCACGAGATCGTAGGCGCGCCCCGCCGCGACGGACGATCCGACCGCCGTGATCGCCTCGGCCCCGTCCCCGGCGACATCCACCGTGTAGCCCTGGGATTCGAGCACCGCGCAGGCCAGTTCCTGGTTGAGCGGGACGTCCTCGACCAGGAGCAGCCGGATCGGGGAGGCTGGCACGGCGCCGGCCGCCGGGGCGGCCACGGACTGCGACCGCAGCAGCGCCGGATCCGCCTCGATCCGGTCCTCCGCCGCGTCGGCGCCCTGCTCGCCCCGCGGCAGCACCAGGCGGAACCAGAAGGTCGAGCCCTCCCCCTCGCGGCTCACGACGCCGATCTCGCCGCCCATCAGGGTCACGAGGTGCCGGGAGATCGCGAGACCGAGGCCGGTGCCGCCGAACCGCCGGCTGATGGAGCCGTCGACCTGACTGAACCGCTTGAACAGCCTGTCCTGCTGCGCCGGCGCGATGCCGATGCCGGTATCGATCACGGAAAACCGCACCGCGTCGCCGGGGCGACCGTCGGCGGCGCGATCATCGCCTTCCCGCTCCACGGTCACCGTAACGGAACCCTCGGGCGTGAACTTCACGGCGTTGTTCAGGAGGTTGAGCAGCACCTGACGCAAGCGTCCCGCGTCACCGATCACGAAGGTCGGAAGGGCCGGGTCGATCCGGGCCTCGATGGCGAGGCCGCTGCGCAGCGCACTGCCGCGCACGATCGAGACCGTCCCGTCCACGATCGAGACCAGCGGGAAGGGGACCGGATCGAGGGTCAGCTCGCCCGCCTCGATCTTCGAGAAGTCGAGGATGTCGTTGACGACCGTGAGCAAGGCCGCTCCGGAACTCTGGATCAGCTCCAGGCGGCGCCGGTCCTCGCTCTGGATCGCATCGCCGTCGAGGAGCAGCTCGGCATAGCCGAGGATGCCGTTGAGCGGCGTGCGGATCTCGTGGCTCATCGCGGCGAGGAACTCGCTCTTGGCCGCGCTCGCGCGCTCCGCCTCGGTGCGAGCCGCCTCGGCATCCCGCGTGGCGGTGCGCAGGGCCGCCTCGACCGCCTTGCGCTCGGTGATGTCGAGATGGAGGCCGACCATGCTCTGAGGGTGCCCCTCGGCGCCGCAGAGCGTCCGCCCGCGCGCGTAGAGCCAGCGCCCGCCGGCCCGGAATTCGGCCGCATAGGAGGTCCCGGACTCGACCGCCCGTCGGATCTCGATCCAGACATCGGCGACGTCGTCGGGATGAATCAACGCGGTCCATTCGGACGCCGACAGCGTGTGCGCAGCGCCGTTATCCCGCAGACCGTGCATCCGGGCGCTTTCCGGGCTCAGCGTGACGAGCCCCGTGCGCATGTCCCAGTCCCAGGTGCCGGCCTCGGCGGCGTCCAGGGCGATGCCCAGCAGGCCGCGGGCCTCCTCGACGGCGAGCCGCGCCGTGATGATGTCGTCGACATCGAGTGCGGTCCCGAGCCACTCCGCCACAGCGCCGTCCGCCGGATCGAGGCGGATCGGAATCAGCGAGATCTTGTGCCACCGGTAGAGGCCGTCGTGGCGGCGGATCCGCCACTGGCCGCTATAGCCCGTCCCGGTCTCGACCGCCCGGGTCCAGGCCGCCTCCATGGCGGGCGCATCCTCCGGGTGGTTCCGGATCAGGCGCTCCGCGCGCTCGGGCCCGATCGGCCCGTAATAGGACTGGAACTGGGCGTTGGCGTAAGTGGACTGTCCGTCCCCGACCCGCATGGTCCAGACCAGCAGCGGCAGCGCCTCGGCGAGGCCGCGATAGCGCAGCTCGCTCCGGCGCACCTCGTCTTCGGCGCGCCGGCGCTCGGTCACGTCGATGAGAACGCCGACGAGGCCGGCATTGGGGTCCTCCCCCCGGCACATGCCGCGGACGACCACGTCGCGGAGCTCGCCGTCCGGACGGATCAGCCGCGCCTCGAAATCGAATCGCGTTTGCGGGCGAACGCGTCGGCGACAATCGCCTCGAGCCGGGCGCGGTCGTCGGGATGGTAGATCTGCAAGAAGGCGTCGAGACGCGGTGGCGGTGTCGCGGGGTCGCGACCGGCGATAGCGTAGAGGCTGGCCGACCAGACCGGCTGACCGTCCGAGAGGTCCACGCGCCAGTTTCCGACGCTGGCGAGTTGCTCGGCCATCAGGAGCTGGTGGTTCGCCGCCTCCTGAGTGCGGGACCGGGCATGGATCTCGCGATGCTGCTCGCGGATCACCGCCTCGCGGATCGCGGCCTGCGCGATCTCGCGTTCGCGCTTGGCATTGGCCTCCGTCAGCCTCAGATGGGCCACGACGATCGCGGCGAGGTCGCGGAAGGCGGCGGCGTCCGCCGGCGAGAGACCGGCTCGGGGTTCCGGGTCGGCGAGGCAGAAGGTACCGATCCGCAGGCCGGGCTCGAGGCTCAGCGGGATACCGGCATAGAACCGGATCCCGTCCGGCGCAGCGACGGCGGGCAGGTCACGGAAGCGCACGTCGAGCCGGGTGTCGGGTACGACGAGCAGGGCATCGCTGCGGATCGTGTGCTGGCACAGGCTCTGATCCCGCCGCATCGTGGTCGGCAAGGCCTGGCAGGGCGTCTTGAGCCACTGCTGCGTGTCACCGAGGAAGGCCACGAACGCGTGGCGCACGCCGAACAGGCGGCAGGCTGTCCGGCAGACGGCCTCGAAATGCGGCTCGGGCGGCGTGCCCACGATCCCGAGGGCCTCAAGGGCGGCGAGCCGATCGCCCTCGTTGTCCGGCTGTGTGTTCACGTACCGTCTCCGGGTGCGGATTGGCAGCTCGGCCGGAGCCGAGCGATGCCGCGCCTAGCGCCGCGTTTCAAGCGCACCCGCCTGCGGCGCGCCCGCGCGCAGCCGCGCCGCCTCCAGCGCCCAGACCATGCCCAGCATCATGTAGACGTGGCGCCACTTCTCGATATCGATCTGGACCGCCTGCAGGAAGAACATCAGCAGCGCCGGCCAGACGATCTGCGCGTGCGCCCGGACGGGCGACGGCCGTGCCAGGAGCCGGAACCCGACGATGCCGGTGATCACCACGAGGCCGATGAACACCGTGCCCCCGAGCCAGCCCCCGTTGGCGAAGGAGCCGATATACGAATTGTGCGGTTCGAGCCCGAAGATCAGCCGCCAGTGCATCGGCCCCATGCCGAACGGCCGCTCCAGCAGCATCGCGAAGCCGCGGATCTGGTTGCCGAAGCGGCCGGTCTCGCCCTGGTCGTAGTCCTGGGTCAGGGCCGCGCGGGTTTCGAACATCTTGTGGACGTGGTCGACCGAGAGCAGCCCGATCACCGCGACGGTGCCGAGGACGACCGTGGCGAGGGTCAGGAGCACGATGCGGCGGCGCAGGCGCGGGGCGGTGCTGCCGGCATAGACCGATCCCACCATCAGGAGCACCGCGACGACGCTCCCGCCCCAGGAGCCCCGCGAGAACGACAGGAAGATGCCGGCGACGATGATCAGCAGGCCGACGAGCGAGACCAGCGGTCGCCGGGTCGAGCCGGTGAGCAGGCCGTGCATCAGGTAGAGGGCGCCGAGCGTCAGGAAGGAGCCGAACACGTTCGGGTCCTGGAAGGTACCCGAGGCCCGGTCGTATTTGTAGAACAGGTCCTCGATCCCGAGCCACTGGAGATAGCCGACGATGCCGAGCACCGCCGAGAACACGCAGCTCGCCGTGTAGGCCTTGAGCGCCAGCTCCATCCGGGCGTGGGTGTCGTCCGCGAAGAACATCGCGAAGAAGATGCAGGTGATCGCGAGGTAGATCAGCTGCACCGTCCAAGTGACCGGGAACTCCTCGTTCAGGTAGGGCAGCAGCGCGGAGACGATGGCCGCGAGGTAGAGCAGGAGGAGTGCGACCAGGGGCACCGCCCCGCGGTGCAGCCGCACGCCGAGGCAGAGCCAGAGCAGGATCGTGGGGATCGCCACCGCGTCGTACGGGGAGGTCTCCGAGAAGGCGAAGCAGGCGAAGAAGATGAACGCCGCAAACAGCGCCTTGGCCAGCCCCTCGACGGCCACGATGAGCGGGAGTCCGCCCGCGATCCCGGACGGGACCGGGCCTGCAGGCGCTGCGGTGTGGGCCATGGCTACGCGGGCTCCGCGGGCCGGTTACGCTGGCCCGCTCGTGCCGTGATGCCATCCAATCGTTGAGAATCGCCTTCGGGCGGCGCTCAGGGCCCGGCCGCCCCCGTGGGAGGCGGCCGGTCGGCTCACGCGCGGCAGGCCTCGAAGCCCTCCGTGATCGCCGCCGGATCGAGGTTGCGCCCGATAAACACCACCCGCGAGACCCGCTTCTCGTCCTTCCCCCAGTCGCCCTGCACGTCGCCGTCGAGGATCATGTGCACGCCCCGGAAAGACGAGCGGCTCCGGCTCGTTCGGGAAGGCCACGATCCCCTGCCACCGAAGGATGTCCGGACCCTGCGACTGGGTCAGGTTCGAGATCCACGGCATGAACTTGTCCGGATCGACCTCACCCTCGATCTTGGCCGAGACCGAGCGGATGTCGGAATCGTGATGGTGGTGGTGGCCCGCCTCCAGGANGTCGGGCTCGACGTCGAGGATGCGGTCGAGGTCGAAGGCGTTGCGCTCCAGCACGGCCTCGAGGGGCACCGCGCAGTTCTGCGTGCGGTGGAGCTTGGCCAGGGGGTTGATCGTGCGGATCTCGGCCTCGACCCGGTCGAGGTCGGCCGGGGAGACGAGATCGCTCTTGTTGAGCAGGATCACGTCCGCGAAGGCGATCTGGTTCTTCGCCTCGGGCGCGTCCTTCAGGCGGTCGGACAACCACTTGGCGTCGGCCACCGTCACCACCGCGTCGAGGCGGGCGGCCTCGCCCACGTCCTGGTCGACGAAGAAGGTCTGCGCCACAGGGGCCGGATCGGCGAGGCCGGTGGTCTCGACGATGATCGCGTCGAACTTGCCCCGGCGCTTGACCAGCCCATCCATGATCCGGATCAGGTCGCCGCGCACCGTGCAGCAGACGCAGCCGTTGTTCATCTCGAACACTTCCTCGTCCGCGCCGACGACGAGGTCGTTGTCGATGCCGATCTCGCCGAACTCGTTGACGATCACGGCGTAGCGCTTACCGTGATTCTCGGTGAGGATCCGGTTGAGGAGCGTGGTCTTGCCAGCGCCGAGATAGCCGGTGAGCACGGTGACCGGGATCTTGCCGGCGGCTGAGCCGGATGCGGCCGGGGCGGGAGCGTTGCTCGTTTCGGACATGACGGGTTCTTCGGTGACGGATTCGGGATCGGGCGGGTCAGGCCCCGCGAGCGTTGTCATATTGTAACAAATCCCGTCAAAGGAAGACGGGGCCACACGGTTTCGCGACTGGGGCGCCAGATCGATTGCCTGTCTGACAAGCTTTGCTCTAGGCACGCGTTGCTGCCGGGAACCATCCCGCGCAGCGCCATAGAAAAGCACCAGCGATCGCATTGATCTTGGCGTCGTCCTGGCACGAATCGTACCCTCGTCAATCAGCCCGGTCCCTTGGCCCGGACCTAGAAGATCATCCGCATGGACGCCCGAAATCCGCTGGACCAGGACGAGGCCGTCACCGTGCCCCCGCGCAACCGTCGGTGGGCCGGCCTCCTGGTCGTCGCCGTCCTGCTCGCGGCCGCTGCGGGCCTGGCCTTCGCGTTCTCCGACCGGACCCGCGAGACGGCCTCGAACCTCGTCGCCGCGCTGACGGGGCTGTTCGCACCAGGCAACCCTGACCCGGGCATCGATGTGGAGAAGGCCGGCCCGGTGGAACGGGTGTTCCGGCCCTCCAAGGAGCAGCGCGCCGCCTTCGAGATCCTGCCGGTCGCCAACCTCGTGTTCCGGCCCGAGGGCACCGCCGAGGGACGGATCGCCCTCAACGAGGACGACAACGTCCCGGTCGTCTCGCCCTATGCCGGCCGCGTGACGAAGGTCCTGGCCCGCGCCGGCGACGACGTGAAGGCCGGCGACGTTCTGCTGACGCTCGAGGCCACCGACATGGTCCAGGCGCAGAACGACTATCAGGCCGCCGTGAACAACCTCCAGAAGCAGCAGGCGCTTCTGAAGCTCGACCAGACCATCGCGCAGCGGCAGCAGGAGCTGTTCCAGGCCCACGCGACGGCCCTGAAGGACTACCAATCGGCCCAGAACGACGTCATCGCCGCCCAGAGCGACCTGAAGACCGCCGAGGGCGCCCTCGACGCGGTGAAGAACCGTCTGCGGATGCTGGGCAAGACCGACGCCGAGATGGCCGCCTTCGAGAAGAAGGGCACGATGAGCGCCGAGACGCAGATCCGGGCACCGATCGCCGGCACGATCGTCCAGCGCAAGGTCGGCACCGGCCAGTACCTCTCCGCCTCCAGCGACCCGGTCTTCGTGATCGGCGACCTGTCGACGGTGTGGCTCGTCGCCAACGTCCGCGAGAGCGAGATCCCGAAGATCCGCATCGGCCAGGAGGTCGAGGCGAAGGTGGCGGGCTTCGGCGCCCGGGTGTTTCAGGCCCGGGTGAACTACATGGCCTCCAGCCTCGACCCGGCGACGCGGCGGCTGGCCGTGCGCAGCGAGGTCGACAACCCGGACGGGTGCTGCGCCCGGAGATGTTTGCCACCTACACGATCATCACCGGCAAGGGCG
>NZ_BACT01000861.1:0-4716 GCF_000333255.1 Methylobacterium sp. B1
GCGGGACCAGGAATCGGCGCGCTTCAACAACATCATGGTCGCGGTGAAGCTCACCGTGGTGGTGGCCTTCATCGCACTGGGCTGGGGCCACGTCGACACCGCGAACTGGAGCCCGCTGATCCCCGACAACGACGGCACCTTCGGGCATTTCGGCGCCAGCGGCATCCTGCGCGGCGCCGGCGTGGTGTTCTTCGCCTTCATCGGCTTCGACGCGGTCTCCACCGCCGCCCAGGAAGCGCGCAAGCCCCAGAAGGACATGCCCATCGGCATCCTGGGCTCGCTGGCGGTCTGCACGATCCTGTACGTGCTCGTCGCCGCCGTGCTCACCGGCCTCGTCCCCTACAAGGAGCTGAACGTCCCCGACCCGATCGCCAAGGGCGTCGACGTGATCGGCATCGGCTGGTTCGCCCTCCTGATCAAGCTCGGGGCGCTGACCGGGCTCACGACGGTGATCCTCGTGCTGCTCTACGGCCAGAGCCGGATCTTCTTCACCATGGCGCAGGACGGCCTGCTGCCGAAGATGTTCTCCCACGTCCATCCGACCTATCAGACGCCGTATCGCAGCCAGGCGCTGATCGGGGCCGTGGTCGCCGTGGTGGCGGCCCTGGTGCCGATCCACATCCTCGGGGAGATGGTGAGCATCGGCACGCTCGCCGCCTTCATCCTCGTCTGCGGCTCGGTGCTCTACCTGCGGCGGACCGAGCGCCACATGAAGCGGCCGTTCCGGGCCCCCGCCGTGCCGGTCGTGCCGATCCTCGGCATCCTGTTCTGCCTGCTCCTGATGATCGGCCTGCCCCTCGACACGTGGCTGCGGCTGGTGATCTGGATGGCGATCGGCCTCGTCGTGTACTTCTTCTACGGCCGCAAGCACTCGGTCCTGCGCCGGAAGGAGGGGAACGCGGCGTAGGTCAGACGGACCGGCCCCTCACGATCCTCCATGACGATCCCGTCATTCCGGGCCGCCGCGGGCGGGCCCGGACTGAGGCTCATCCTCACACCGCGATACTGGCCCCGCGCCGCAGGTGCTCGTCGAGACGCGGCATGATCTCCACGAAGTTGCAGGGCCGGTGCCGGTAGTCGAGCTGCTGGGCCAGGATCCCGTCCCAGGCGTCCCGGCAGGCGCCCGGTGAGCCCGGCAGCACGAACACGTAGGTCGCGTGCGCGACCCCCGCGGTGGCGCGGGATTGCAGGGTCGAGGTGCCGATCTTGTCGTACGAGATCCGGTGGAACACGGCCGAGAAGCCGTCCATCCGTTTCTCGAACAGCGGCTCCAGCGCCTCAGGGGTGACGTCGCGGCCGGTGAAGCCGGTCCCGCCGGTGGTGATCACCACGTCGACGCCGGGATCGCGCAGCCACGCCTCCACCTGGCCGCGGATCGCCGGGACCTCGTCCGGCACGATCGACCGGGCCGCCAGACGATGTCCCGCCTCGGTGAGGCGCTGCGTCAGGGTGTCCCCCGAGCGGTCGTCCTCCGGGCGGCGCGTGTCGGAGACGGTCAGGACCGCGATGTTCAGAGGGATGAAGCGGCGGGCGTCGGTCTGATCGGCCATCGTGCGGGCTCTCCGGGACGGAAGACCGATATGGGCCGGCCGAAGCCGCTTGTCGCCCCCGGGCGGCCGCGTCCACGTCCCACTTGCGGTGCGCGGCAAACTCGGCTGTGCTCTTCCGATCCCGTCGGAGATCGCTCCCCATGCACATGTACGGCAACTGGCGCTCGGCTGCGGCCTTCCGGGTGCGGATCGCCCTGAAGCTGAAGGGCATCGCCTACGAGGAGACCTTCATCGATCTCGACGCGGGCGACCAGCACAAGCCGGAGTTCCGGAGGATCAACCCGCAGGGCGCGGTACCGGCCCTGTTCGACGGCGACGGGCCGCCGCTCACCCAGTCGCTCGCGATCCTCGATTACCTGGAGGAGACGCGGGGCGGCGTGCGCCTCCTGCCGGAGGAGCCGCGGGCGCGGGCCCGGGCCCGCTCGCTGGCACAGGTGGTCGCGTGCGACACCCACCCGCTCTACGTGCCCCGGGTGCGCACCTTCCTGATGGAGCATTACGGTCTGCCCCGGGAGCGGATGCTGGATTTCCTGCGCAACGCCTTCACGACCGGCCTGGCGACCCTGGAGACGCGGCTGTCCACCGAGGCGGGCACGGGACGCTTCTGCCAGGGCGATTCGGTAAGCCATGCCGATCTCTGCCTCGTCAGCCTCTGGGTCGGGACTGGCATCTTCGGCATCGACACGGCGGCCTACCCGACGGTCGCGCGAATCGCCGAGGCCTGCCTCGCCCTGCCCGCGGTCGCGGAGGCACACCCGTTGCGTCAGCCGGGTGCCCCGTCGGCGTGATCGCGCGCCACGCGTGCGCGTGAATCCGCGCTGGTGACCTGGGGCTGCGACAAGCGGTTGTGGAATTCGGCGGCCCAGGCCGTGTAAGGAGGCCGGCGATTAATCCCGGTCCGGGGAAAGAAAGAGTGTCGATGGCATCCGTCGAGAACGAGTCCGGCCTGCATCGTGTCGTGGTGGTCGGCGGCGGCGCCGCCGGCCTCCAGCTGGTGACGAAGCTCGGCGACAAGCTCGGGCGCGGCAAGCGCGCGCACATCACCCTCGTGGACCGCGCCCGGACGCATATCTGGAAGCCGCTGCTTCACGAGGTGGCGGCCGGCAGCCTCGATGTGGGCCACCACGCGGTGGATTACCTGCATCACGCCCACATGCACGGCTTCCGCTACCGGATCGGGCGCATGACCGGCCTCGACCGCGAGGCGCGCACGGTCCAGCTCGCGGCGAGCCACGACGCGGAAGGGCGCGAGGTCACGCCCGAGCGCGCCGTCCCCTACGACACGCTGGTGATGGCGGTGGGCTCCACCACGAACGATTTCGGCACGACGGGCGTCGCCGAGCATGCCATCGCCCTCGACACCCAGGAGCAGGCGGTGCGCTTCCACCAGCGCCTCGTGAACGCCTCGCTGCGGGCCCACACCCAGGTCGGCCCGGTCCGGCCCGGCCAGCTCCACGTCACGGTGATCGGCGCGGGCGCCACCGGAACCGAACTCGCCGCCGAGTTGCACCGGACGCTGCGCCACGTCGTCTCCACCGGGCTCGACAAGATCGACCCGGGCAAGGACATCCGCATCACCCTGGTGGAGGCCGCCGACCGGATCCTGCCGGCGGTGCCGCAGCGCCTCTCGGCCGAGGTGATGCAGCTCCTCAACAAGATCGGCGTCGACGTGCGGGTGAAGGCCCGGGTGACCGAGGTGCGCGCCGACGGCGTCCAGCTCGCCGACGGGACCTTCATCCCCTCCGAGCTGGTCGTGTGGGCGGCGGGGGTGAAGGCGCCGCCCTTCCTGCAGGGCATCGGCGGCCTGGAGACCACGCGGACCAACCAGCTGGTGGTGACCCCGACGCTGCAGACGACCCGCGACCCGGATATCTTCGCCATCGGCGACTGCGCCTATCTGGTGGAGGCCGGCTCCGACACGCCGGTGCCGCCCCGCGCCCAGGCGGCCCACCAGCAGGCGAGCCACCTCATCAGCCAGATCCCGGCCAAGATCGCCGGGAAGCCGCTGAAGCCGTTCCGGTACAAGGATTTCGGCTCGCTGGTCTCGCTTGGCGAGTACTCGACCGTGGGCAGCCTGATGGGGTTCGTCCGCGGCAAGAACATGCTCATCGCCGGCCTGTTCGCCCGCATGATGTACCGCTCGCTCTACAAGATGCACGAGCGGGCGCTCCACGGCACGGCCAAGACGGTCCTCGACACCCTGGCGCGCGCGCTGACCCGGCGCACCGAGCCGCGGGTGAAGCTGCACTGACCGTCGCCCCACGAACCGAGGACGGGCGCCCGGGCGGACCGGGCGTGACACAGAAAGGAAGCCCCATGATCCTGGTAAGCGTGATGTATCCGGCCGGCCCGAGCTTCGACATGGGCTACTATCTCGGCCATCACATGCCGCTGGTGCGCGAGCGCTGGTCGTCCCTCGGCCTGCACGAGGCCAAGGTGGTCAAGGGCGCCGGCACGCCGGACGGCGGCACCGCCCCGTTCCAGGTGATGGCGCTGCTGACCTTCGCGTCGGTCGACGCCTTCCAGAAAGCCGTCGCCGCCCATGGCGAGGAGATCTTCGCGGACATCCCGAACTTCACGTCGGCGCAGGCCCAGGTTCAGATCAACGACTTCGCGGAAAGCCCGTGATCGACATCGTCAAGGCTGTTCAGGAGGCCGATCCGAGCCTCGGCACCTACGTGGTCGTGCTGCGCACCGACGCCCGGGCCCTCGACGGCCCGGAACGCTTCACGCCGGACGCGCAGGCCTGGATCGCCGACAAGGCGCCCAGCGGCCGGCTGGCGCGGGTGCGGATCCTGCTCGCGCCCTATCCGGGCGCGGAACCGGCGGAGCGTGAGGTCACCGTGGCGGCCTTCACCGACGCCCGGGAGCTCGCCGCCTTCGCGACGACCTGGACCGGCGACCCGCTGCCCGAGACCGACGAGGCATAGGGCCCAACCGCGCGGGGCGGTCCCTGTCGGGGCGCCGGCCCGCGCTTCAGCAGCGTCGCATCAGGCCGCGCGCAGCTGCCGGATGGCGCGCAGCGCCGTCGCCCGCTGGATTTCCAGGCGCCGGATCAGCGGCATCAGGTCGGGCCCCGCATGGGCGGGGGCCTCGACCTCGCGGCACAGGTTCGACAGGCCGACGAAGCCCAGAACCCCCGCCGCCGCCACCAAGGCGTGCGCGT